>JAUIEL010000613.1 GCA_030428825.1 bacterium | reverse complement strand
TCCCCCGGCGCCCGTCCCCCCGCGCCTCAGCCGCCGCCCTCTCCCCCTCCGCCCCCGCCCGTCTTCGGCTCCCACACCCTCCCCGACCGGTCGACCCCCTTCCCGAGCGCCTCGACGTACCTCCTGTAGTACACGCCGGCCTCCGCCTCGCGCCCGTCCTCCTGCAGCATCGTCCACATCGCGTTCAGCGCCATCACCGCGTCGGGGTCGAGCTGGATCGCGGCCCGGAGGTGCTCGTACGCGCCGGCGCGGTCCCCCATCTCCTTCACGCTGAGGCCGAGCCCGGTGTACGCCCGCGCGAGCTCCGGCTCGAACGCGAGCGCGACGCGGTACCCGCTCGCCGCCTGCGCGTACTGCTGCGCCGCCCAGAGCGCGTCCGCCCGCTCGGCGAGCATCTTCACGACCGGGTCGTGGACGGGCGGCGCGATCGTCTTCGGCGGGAACGAACCGGTCAGCGCCCGGATCGCGTTCTCGAAGAAGTGCTTCGTCCTCAGGTTCTTCGGGTCGTCCTCCGCGAACACCGCCTTCCCGTCCGCGGCCAGCCGCTCCGCGACGAGCCGGTAGTTCGACGCGAGCGCCGGCGTCGTCCCCTCCCGCCCCCACGCGCGCGTGAACCAGCGCGCCGCGGAGAGGAGGTCCTCCTCGACGATCGCGACCATCCCCATCTGCTCGTTCGCCGCGCCGTGCCGCGGGTCCGCCTCGAGGAGCTTCGCCAGGAGCGTCCGCGCCTCGGCGATGCGGCGCGCCGCCGAACCGCGGAGCGACACCGCCTCCGCCTCGCGCTCCGCCGCCTCGAGCTGCTCGGCGCCGAACGACTCGTCGCGCGCGAGCAGGAGGAGGATCTGCGCCTTGCCGCAGACCGCGTCCTCGTGGAGCGGGTGATCGTCGAGCACGCGGTCGTACGTCCGGAGCGCCGCCGCGACCTCGCCCCGCTGGAACAGCGTGCTCGCGAGTTGGATCCGCAGGAACGACCCGTCGGCGATCGACCGCGCCGCGTGGTCGTACAGCGTGACGTCGCTCTTCCACTCCGCCGCGCGCATCGTGCCGCGCGCCCCGAACGCGACGACGACGAACGCGAGGGCGGCCGCGCCGGCGCCGCCGCCCGCGCGCCGTCCGAGCCACGCGAGCGCCCCCGCCGCGACCAGCGCGAACCCGATCGACGGCACGTAGAGGTACCGCTCGAAGAACGGGAACGGCATCGACCGGAACGCGTACGTGATCGGCACGACGTTCGACGCGGGGAGGAGCGTCCACAGGAGCAGGAGCGCGCCGGCCGCGAACGGCGCCCGCGCGAACCCCGCGGCCGCCAGCAGGACGACAAGGAGCGCCGTCCCGCCGAGGAGCCACGGGTCGGTCGGCGACGTCGCCAGCGGGACGTCGCGCACGATCGACAGCTCCGCCGGCCAGACCAGCAGCCCGACGTACCGCGGCAGCGCCGAGAGGAACGTCAGGAACCGCCGCGCGACCGTCCCCTCGCCGGTCCAGACGTCGGGCGGCGGGACGATGCCGAGCGCGAAGAGCTTCACGGCGAAGAACGCGCCGGTCAGCAGCAGCGTCCCGACGAGGAGGACGAGCGACGACCGACGCCCCTCCGCCCCGCGCGCAAGCCACGGGAGAGCCGCGATCACCGGCGCCAGCGCCGCGATCGATTCCTTCGCGCCGAGCGCCGCGGCGAACGCGACGAGCGCGAACGCGGTCCGCCCGCGCAGCGCCCACCACGCGGCGAGGAGCGCCAGGAGCGTCCCGAGCGGGTCGGTCCGCCCGGAGATCGGCGCCAGCGACTCGAGGTGGACCGGGTGCGCCGCGAACAGGAGCGTCGCCGCGAACGCGAACGGCGCCACCCGCGGCAGCCGGAGGAGGACGAGCAGCAGCAGGACGCACGCGCCGGCGTGCAACAGGACGTTGTCGAGGTGGTATCCGAACGCGTGGTGCCCGTACACGAGGCGTTCGATCCCGTACGAGAGCGACACGACCGGCCGCCAATACCCGGTCGCCGGACGCCCCTCCTCGTCCTCCCCGAACAGGTCGGTCGTCGCCAGCTCGAGCAGGGACGGCGGCGGATCGGCCCGGAGGAGCCGGTCGACGATCAGGACCTGGTCGTCGTAGACGAACTCCGCCCGGAGGACCGGGAGGAGCGGCACGATCGCGGCCGCGAGGACGAGGAGGACCCGCCACGCCCGCGGCTTCGTCGCCGGGGCGGTCCGACGCTCCGGTCCCCGCGAGTGCTCAGCGATGGCTCTGGAAGAACTCCTGAACGGCGGTCACGACCGCGTCCTGCTGCTCGGGCGAGATGCCCGGGAAGAGCGGCAGCGACAGGACCTCCTGCGCGGCGCGCTCGGCCTCCGGCAGGTCCCCCGCCTCGTACCCGAGGTGACGCATGCACGGCTGGAGGTGCGCCGGGGTCGGGTAGTAGACCTGGCAGTCGATCCCGCTCTGACGCAGGTGCGCCTGGAGCTCGTCGCGCTTGTCGACGCGGATGACGTACTGGTGCCAGTTGACCGTCCGGTCCTTGTCGACCTTCGGGAGGATGACGTCGTCGAGGAGCTGCTTGTCCTCGAACAGCGAGTGGTACCGCGACGCGGCGTCCGCGCGCTGCTCGGTCCACTCGACGAGGTGCGGCGCCTTCACGCGGAGCGTCGCCGCCGTGATCGCGTTCATCCGGTAGTTGCCGGCGACGACCTCGTGCACGTTCGGACCGGTCTGGCCGTGGTTCCGGATCTGCTTCACCTGCTCGGCGACGAGCTCGTCGTCGGTCGTCACCAGACCGCCCTCGCCGAGCGCGCCGAGGTTCTTCGACGGGTAGAAGGAGAAGCCGGCGGCGTCGCCGAGCAACCCGGCCGGGCGCTCCTTGTAGGTGGAGAGGATCGCCTGCGCCGCGTCCTCGACCACCATGAGGCTGAACTGGTCGGCGAGCTCGGTGATCGGGTCCATCTCCGTGCACTGGCCGTACAGGTGGACCGGCATGATCGCGCGGACCTTCGTGTGCTCGCTGTTGAACTCCGAGCGCTTCTTCCCGCCGACGACGCCGTCGTCGATGTAGTCGTACACCCGCTCGGGCTTGATGCCGAAGTTCGTCGGGTCGATGTCGACGTAGACCGGCGTGGCGCCGAGCCTCACGATGGCGGCGGTCGTCGCGAAGAACGTGAACGGCGAGGTGAGCACCTCGTCGCCCGGCTTCACCCCGAGCGCCTGCAGCGCGCAGACCAGGGCGTCGGTGCCGTTCGAGACCGCGACCGCGTGCGGCGCGCCGATCAGCTTCGCCATCTCGGCCTCGAACGCCTCGAGCACCGGCCCGCCGATGAAGCGGCCCGACGCGAGCACCTCTTCGATCGCCGTGCGCAGTTGCTCCATGAGCGGCGCGTGGAGCGAGTTGAGGTCGAGCTGCGGCACGTTCATCGGCACTCCGGAGATCTCGAAACCGAGGCGAGTCCAGAAACGAGCCTAACTTACAAACGCTCTCGGACCCTTCAACGTGGAAATCCCCCGATTCCGGGGCCACGAGGAGGCGGGACTTCCGCGCGGCCCTTCGTGGGACTACGCTCGACCTCGACCCCGTTTCCGGAGAGACCATGCTCACCTCCCTCCTCGTCTCCGCCACCCTCGGCCTGGTCGCTCCCGACGACCCGGGCGCCGCCGCCCGCGCCGAGGTCCGGCGCATCCTCGAGAACGCCGCCGCGGCCCAGAACGCCGACGCCGTCGCGAGCGATCTGCGGGACTTCTCGGTCCGCCTCTTCCTGACCCGGCGGGACGACGAGGGCTCGCGCGTCGAGCTCGACGTCCACCGGAAGTTCAAGGCCCCGAACATGCTCTGGACGCGGATCGAGGAGAAGGCGATCTCCGGTTCGACGTTCCAGCAGGGGTTCGACGGCAAGACGTCGTGGATGCACGACGAGGACCGCGACGAGACCCTCCGCTACGAGGGGCCGGAGTACCGGACCGACCGGAAGCAGATCGAGACCGACCTGAAGACGATGCGGCAGCTCCTCCGCTTCCTCTTCCTGAGGAACCTGATCCCCGCGCTCTCCGACCTCGAGCGGCTCGAGGACGCGTCGGACGGCGACCTGCATACGATGGTGGTCCGCGGCCGGGGCCGCCTCCCGGAGACCGAGGACAAGGAGTGCGTCGTCACGCTCTGGATCGAGAAGGGGACCGACCTCCTGATCGGCGCCCGCCTCGAGGTCGCGGGGAACGTCCCGATGCAGTTCTGCTTCTGGAACCACGCGCCGAACCCGCAGGGGATCGTCGTCCCCGGCTCGACGAA
>JAUIEL010000612.1 GCA_030428825.1 bacterium | reverse complement strand
CCGCGCGGACGATCCTCTGCTCGGTCCACCTCGCGCGCGGCGAGCTCGAGGCGGCGGCCGAGGCGTGCCGGGAGGCGTTCGAGCGCGAGCCGGGGGCGGCGGAGGTCCGGCTCGCGCGGGCGCGGCTCGCCGTCGCCGCCGAGTCGCGGGAGCAGGCGCGGCGGCGGGTCGCCGAGGCGGTCGAGGCGGCGGAGGCGGCGCCGTTCTCGTTCCTCCTCGAGGAGGCGCTCGAAGTGGAGGCGCGCCTCGACGAGCGCGTCGACCACGCCGGCGGCGGCGCGACGATCGGTTGATCGGGAGGCGGCCGCGTGCCACGATCGGCAGCATGCCCATCGTCCCGGCGGCGCTCCTCCTCCTCACGCTGCAGGCCGACTCCCCGGCCGACGTCCGGCCGGAGGCGTTCCCCGCCCCGCGGCCGGTCGTCGTCGACGGCGACCTGATCGAGTGGGACCGTCGCGGCGCCCTCCGGATCGACACGGCGGCGCAGCGGAACCTGTTCGAGCGGTCGGAGCTCTCCCGCGACTGGGCCGGTCCGGCCGACGCGTCGGCCGTGGTGTCGATCGTCTGGGACGAGCACCGGCTCTATCTCGGCGGGGAGGTGCGCGACGACCTCCTCCTCGTCGACGACCAGATCTGGTGGCAGGGGGACTGCCTGGAGCTCTTCCTCGACGTCGACCGCGAGGGGGACCGCGAACGGTGGACGTGGTCGGACGACGACTGGCAGATCTGTCTCATGCCGTTCGCGCCGGGGCGTTCGTGGGGCGTCTCGATGCACGGGCGGACGCCGCTCCTGTCGGACGGCGCGCTGCGGGGGATCGAGGTCGCCGGGCGGCCGACGGCCGGGGCCGGGTACACGTTCGAGGTGGCGATCCCGTTCGCGAACTTCCCGTCCCTCGATCCGCGCGCGGGGCCGATCGGGTTCAACCTCGCGGTCCACGACCACGACCGGCGCCCGGACGGGACGAGGAAGCAGTCGTACCTGACGCTCAACGGCGCGTCCCACAACTACGCCGACACGAGGAACCTGCTCGACCTCCGGTTCGTCGGCCCGTCGCCGGGCGCGCCGCCGGCGAGCGACGGGTTCCTCGACCGGGCCCGACCGTGGCTCGTGAACCTGATCCCGGCGCTGCTCCTGATCGTGTTCGTCGCGTGGGGTTCGCGGCCGCTCTACGAGTGGGTCGATCGGCGCCTCCGCTCGTGGCGGCGGATCGGGGTCGCGATCGTGGCGGTCCTCCTGTTCACGGTCCTCGGCGCGCCGTTCCTGGTCGGGCACTGGCTCGAGGCGCGCGCGCGGCAGGAGTTCGAGCCGCGGGCCCGGGTCCTCGCCCGGGTCGTCGCGGACCTCGGCGAGGAGTTCGCCCGCCACCAGGGGCGGGGGCGGAACGCGCCGGGGACGGTCCTCGACCTGTTGAAGGGTCGGACGGTCACGACCCGGCCGCACCTCGCGGCGCGGGACTTCCCGCTCCGCGCGGACGCCGACCGGCGACGGACGCGGGTGTCGGGCGAGGGGACGCCGGTGTTGACGTACGGCTTCGAGGCGCCGGCGCAGACGACGCTCTCGTTCCCGCTCCCCGAGCCGACCTTCCTCTCCCGCGTCCACGTCTTCGGCGAGACGCGGGTCGACGACCGGACGCGGCCGCCCGGGGCGTCGGAGGTCCTGGAGCAGGCGCTCGAGCTCGGGGTCCGCCTCGCCGACGGGACGGAGCGTCTCGAGTCGTTCCCGCTCGCCGACCGCTCGCGGCCGCTCGCGCCCGGCGGGGAGCCGGGTCGGGTCCGGACGGCGTGGGCGGACGAGGGGCGTCGGGTCGACCGGTTCGCGTTCGGCGGATCGGCGACCGAGGACGTCCTCGTCGAGGCGGTCCTGCTGACGTGCCGCGACGCGAGCGCGCGGTTCGTGGTGCACGGCGTGACCGTCTTCCCGTCGGAGCCCCCCGACGCACCGGTCCCGCTCGCGCTCCTCCGCACGACCGCGGGGGGCGCGCCGGCCGCGCTCTGGGAGGGGGCGGTCCCCCGGTCGGCGCCGGTCGCCCTGTCGCAGGGCGGGACGCATACGACCGCGGTCGGGGAGCGGCTCGACGCGCTCTACGTCTTCTACGCGACCGAGGACCCGAGCGTGCTCGACGCGGACCGGAGCGGGCTGGAGGTGGCGCGGCTCCGGATCCGGCTCGAGGACGGCACGGAACGCGTCGTCCCGCTCCGTTCCGGCGTCCACCTCTGGCACGCGCGGTTCGACCCGGCGAAGCGGCCGGAGGGTCTCGAGTCGCGGATCGCGCTCGCCTGGTCCGTCGACGGCGGGCCGCCGCGGTGGGTCGAGTCGCTCGAGATCCCGCTCGCGTCGCCGGACGAGGAGGAGCCCTCGATCGTCGACGTCGCGCTCGAGAACGTCGGGCTCACGTCGATCCAGTGGTTCGCCTGCACCGGCGCCCGCCGCCGCGGCCCGGTGGCGCGCGAGCCGGGGTCGACGATCCTCGAGTCCGGGGCGGCGCTCTTCCTCCGCAAGGACGTCGTCGACGCGTTGGGGGATCTCGGGTTCGTCGTGTTCGAGCGCGGGCGGGTCGCGGCGGCGGACGTCGTCGACCCGGAGCTCTCCGCGTCGCTGGTCGGGCTCCGCGCCCCGCTCGCCGGGGGAGGGCCGGACGCGCGGGGCGCGGAGGCGCGCCGCGCGACGCTCCTCGGGGCGCCGTACCTCGTCCGCGACGTCCCCGTCCGCGGCGAGGCGGGGGAAGACCTCGTCGTCAGCGCGGTGGCGCCGATCGAGGGGCTCGCGACCCTCTCGCGCATCCGCCGGAAGGCGGCGCTGCTGTCGCTCTTCGCGATCGTCCCCCTCCTCCTCTTCTACGTCATCGACTTCGCGACGGGGATCGCGCGCCTGAGGCTCCGGCTCACGACGCTGCTGGTCGCGACGTCGCTCCTCCCGATCGTGCTGCTGTTCGCCGTGCTGTACGGGGTCGTCTCGTCCGATCGGGCTCGCCTGCAGGAGACGCGCGCCGCGGCGGCGCTGGGGCAGGTCGGTTCGCGTCTCGGGGAGCTGCACGAGAAGACGCGCCGCGCGGCGCGGGACGTCGCGCGGTCGGACCTGGTGCGGCGGCTCGCGGCCGACGGCGCGCCGGAGCCGGCGCGCATCGAACGGTACCTGCGGGAGGTGCGCGAGCTGCAGGCGTCGCCGGCCCTCGACCTCGCGCTCCGGCTCGAGGTCGAGGCGGACGACGGGCGGCGGCTCCGGTTCCACGACGCGCCGGGGCGGGAGGCGGCGAGCCGCTTCGACCTCGTCGAGCGCGGGGTACGGGCGCACTGGGGGCGTCTCGTCTTCGTCTGGACCGAGGAGGGCCCCGGGGAGTCGCACCGGATCCGGGTCACGGCGGCGGCGGAGGCGTCCCGGGCGCTCGCCGCGGACCTGGAGCGGGTGCTCGACGCGGAGGTCGCGGTCCTCACGCTCGACGGGTTCCCCCTCGTCGGGCGGGCCGGCGCGGCGCCGGGGGCTCGGCTCGAGGAGCTCGAGTCGACCCGGTCGCGAGACGTCCCCGCGTTCCGACGCCGCGCGGACGGGCGGCTGGTGGCGACGGAGCTCCTCCGGGCGCCGGGCGAGGACGCCCCGTACGCGATCGCGGAGGTGACGCTGAAGGAGGACCCGTCCCTCCTCGAGGTCTCGGCGCTGGAGCTGCCGCTCGACACCTTCTTCCTCTGGTTCTGCGCGCTCGCGCTCGCGGCCGCGGTCTTCGTGGCGGCGGTGGCGACGCGGCGGATCACCGGACCGGTCGAGGCGTTGGAGGTCGCGGCGCGGCGCGTCGCCGAGGGCCGGCTCGACGTGACCGTCCGCGCCGAGGACGCCGGGGAGGTCGGCGAGCTGGCCGGCTCGTTCAACGCGATGACCGAGCGGCTGCGGGAGCGGTCGCGCGAGCGTTCGCGGCTCGACCGGGCGACGGTCCGACTGGCGGGGAGCATCGACGTCGAGGCGACGGCGGCCGTCGGACTCGACGCCCTCACGGAGGAGCCGCCGTGTTCGGCCGGTGTCGTCTACCTGCGGGCGCCGGGCGGCGGGGACGGCGAGCGCGTGGCGGCGGTCGGGGACGTCGAGCCGTTCGAGCCGGCGCTCGACGCGGCGTCCCCGCTGCTCGACCGCACCGACGCGGCGGTGGTCGGGGGGGACGACCCGGCGGAGGACGGCGCGGACGGCGAGGGACGGCCGCTCCTCGTCGCGCTCCCGCTCCGAGCGTCGGCCCGGTCGGTCGGCGTCGCGCTCCTCCGCCCGGCCCCCTCGGTCGACCGCGCGACGGTGGAGG
>JAUIEL010000611.1 GCA_030428825.1 bacterium | reverse complement strand
CGCGACCCCGGTCATCAACTACCCGGAGGTGGCGATCGTCGGGGTCCACAAGATCTCGCGCCGGCCGATCGTTCGCGGCGACGAGATCGTGGTCGGCGACATGATGTGGCTCTCGATCTCGATCGATCACCGCGTGGTCGACGGCGCCGACGGGGCCCGCTTCATGAACGAGGTGAAGCGCGTGCTCGAGCGTCCGGGCCTGCTCCTGCTCGAGGGCGTCTGACCCGATGGGGACGGTGCGAACGCGCGCGAAGGAGGCGGCGACGCCCGAGCTCTACACGGTCCTCGGCGACGACGGCTCCGTCGCGCCGGACCGTGACCCGGGCATCCCGGAGGAGACCCTCCTGCGGATCTACCGCGGGATGGTCACGATCCGGAAGCTCGACGAGCGGATGCTGCTCATGCAGCGGCAGGGTCGGATCGGCTTCTGGGGCCCGACCAAGGGGCAGGAGGCGGCGACGATCGCCTCCGGCGCGGCGTTCGAGGAGCGCGACTGGATCTTCCCCGCGCTCCGCGAGGCGGGGATCGCGCTCGACCGCGGGCTGCCGCTCGAGGTGATGCTGGCGCAGATCTTCGGGAACGCGAACGACCGGACCCACGGCCGCCAGATGCCGTGCCACTACACCTTCCGCGAGGGGAACTTCCACGCCATGTCGAGCGTGATCGGGACGCAGGTCCCGCACGCGGTCGGCGCGGCGATGGCGGCGCGGATCAAGGGGGACGACGTCGTGGTCGCCGGCTACCTCGGCGACGGGGCGACCTCCTCGTCCGACTTCCACGTGGCGATGAACTTCGCCCAGGTCTACCGCGCGCCGTGCGTGCTGGTCTGCCAGAACAACCAGTGGGCGATCTCCGTCCCGCTGTCGCAGCAGACCGCCTCCGAGACGATCGCGCAGAAGGCGGTCGCGTACGGGATGGAGGGGGTCCGTGTCGACGGGAACGACGCCCTCGCGGTCTACGCGGCGACCCGCCGCGCGGTCGAGAAGGCGCGCGCCGGCGACGGCCCGACGTTCCTCGAACTCCTCACGTACCGCGTCCTCGGCCACTCCTCGTCGGACGACCCGACCCGGTACCGGAACGAGGACGAGGTGAAGGAGTGGACGGAGAAGGACCCGATCGTCCGCCTCCGCCGCCACCTCGACGGCCGGGGACTGTGGGACGACGCGAAGGAGGAGGAGCTCGACGGGGAGCTCCAGGGGCGGATCGCCCGCGCCATACGCGACGCCGAGGCCGGCGCGCCCGTCGACCCGGAGACGCTGATCACCGACGTGTACGCCGAGGTGCCGCCGCACCTGCGCGAGCAGCTCGACCGCACGCTCCGCGACCTGGGCGCCTGACCGCGTCCGGCAACCGTTCCACCGACTCGATCCACGCAGAGGGAACCGATCCATGGCCCACAAGAAGGTGCAGACGCTCGTCATCGGCGCGGGCCCCGGCGGGTACGTCGCCGCCATCCGCGCGGCCCAGGTCGGCCGCAAGGTGACGGTCGTCGAGCGCGAGACCCTCGGCGGCGTCTGCCTGAACGTCGGCTGCATCCCGTCGAAGGCGCTGATCCATGCCGGCACCCTGTTCGACGAGGTGAAGCACGGCGAGACGATGGGGATCAAGGTGAAGGGGATCGAGGTCGATCTCCCGGCCCTGATCGACTGGAAGGCGTCGATCGTGAAGCGCCTGACCGACGGCGTCGGCGGGCTCCTGAAGGCGAACAAGTGCGACGTCGTCTACGGGTCGGCGAAGTTCGTCGGGAAGAACGCGGTCGAGGTGACGGGGAAGGACGGCAAGCAGACGCTCGAGTTCGAGGACTGCATCGTCGCCACCGGCTCGAAGCCGATCGAGCTGAAGGAGTTCAAGGTCGATCAGAAGAAGGTCCTCGACTCGACCGGCGCGTTGGCGCGGAAGGAGCTGCCGAAGCGGGTCGTCGTGCTCGGCGCCGGCTACATCGGCCTCGAGCTCGGGACGTTCTGGCGGAAGCTCGGCGCCGAGGTGACGGTGGTCGAGCTGATGGACACCGTCCTCCCGGGGATCGAGCCGGAGTGCGCCAAGCAGGTCGCGCGGAACCTGAAGAAGCGGAAGGTCGACGTCCGCCTGAAGACGAAGGCCCTCTCGATGTCCGACGCGAAGAAGGGCGGCGTCGAGGTCCGCATCGAGGGGCCGAAGGGGGAGGAGACGATCGCCTGCGACGTCGTCCTGTCGACGGTCGGCCGCGCGCCGCTGGGCCGCGAGCTCGGGCTCGCCGACGTCGGGGTGAAGGTCGACGACAAGGGGTTCGTGCCGGTCGACACGCAGCAGCGGACCAGCGTGAAGAACATCTACGCGATCGGCGACGTGGCGGGCCAGCCGATGCTCGCGCACAAGGCGTCGCACGAGGGGATCGTCGCCGCCGAGGTGATCGGCGGGCACGACGTCCATCGGGACTACAAGTGCGTCCCCGCGGTCGTCTTCACCGACCCGGAGATCGCCTCGGTCGGGATGACCGAGGACGAGGCGAAGGCGAAGGGCGTCGACTTCGTGGTCGGGAAGTTCCCGTTCGGGGCCTCCGGCCGCGCGATGACGCTGAACGCGACCGACGGGTTCACCAAGATCGTCGCCGAGAAGGGGAGCGGCCTCGTGGTCGGCGCCCACATCGTCGGGCCGCACGCGTCGGAGATCATCGCCGAGATGGGGCTCGCGATCGAGATGGGCGCGACGCTCGAGGACATCGCGCTGACGGTCCACGCGCACCCGACCCTCCCGGAGACGATCATGGAGGCGGCGGAGGCGGCGATGGGGCAGGCGGTCCACATCTTCCAGAAGAAGTGACCGCGTCGTGAGCCGCCCGCTGGAGGTCGTCCGCCTCGGCCGCCGGCCGTACGACGAGGTGCGGGGCTTGCAGCTCGAGGCGGTCGAGCGTCGGGCGAGGGGCGACGGGCCGGACCGCCTCCTGATCGTCGAACACGACCCGGTGGTGACCGTCGGGCGGGGCGCCGGGCCCGACGCGGCGGCCGGGGTGGGCGTCCCCGTCGTCCAGGTCGAGCGCGGCGGCGAGGCGACGTGGCACGGCCCGGGCCAGCTCGTCGGCTACCCGATCCTCCGGCTCGAGGAGGGGGAGCGCGACCTCCATCGATACCTCCGCGACCTCGAGGAGACGCTGATCCGCGCGCTCGCCGACCTCGGGGTCGACGCGACCCGGAACCCGCCGCACACCGGCGTCTGGAGCGGCGGGCGGAAGCTCGCGTCGATCGGGGTCGCCGTCCGTCGGTGGGTGACGTACCACGGGTTCGCGCTGAACGTCGACTGCGACCTCCGCTCGTTCGAGGGGTTCGCGCCGTGCGGACTCGACGCCGCGGTGATGTCGAGCGTCGCCGCCGCGTCGGACGCCCCGGTCGACCCGGCCCGCGTCGAGGAGCGCGTCGTCCTGCGGTTCCTCGAGGTGTTCGGGCGCGAGCGGGTCGGATGAGGCCGCGGCGCCGGGCGGCCCCCCTCGCCGGCCGCCGCGGTTCGGCGCCGAAACCGCTCCGGTTCGCTCCGAGGGAGCGCTACCATCCGTGGGCAGCATGAGCGACCGCAACCGCCTCACCGAGGGTCAGCTCCACGCGCTCGTCTCCCTCCTGGACGATCGCGACGAGGGGATCGTGCGGACCTGCTCGCGCCGCCTCGCGGACGAGGGGCCGCGCGCGCTCGACGTCCTCGCGCGCGTCCCGTCGGATCGGACGGTGCTGCGCGAGCGCGCGAGCCGCGTCGCGCTCGGGATCCGCGCGGCGGAGGAGGAGCGGAGTCTCCGGCGGTGGCTCTCCGGCGGGGGCGAGCTCGACCTCGAGACGGGCGCGCTCTGGTTGGCGCGGGTGCGCGAGCCGGGCGCCGACGTCTCCGCGACCCGCGACCGCCTCGACCAGCTCGCGGTCGACCTCGACGCCGACATCCCCGACCCGAGCGAGCCGGACGACATCGCCGACGCGCTGGTCCGGACGCTCGCCGAGGTCGAGGGGCTGAACGGGAACCGCTCGGACTACTACGACCCCGAGAACTCGTTCCTCGACCTGGTGCTCGAGCGGAGCGTCGGCATCCCGATCAGCCTGTCCGTCGTCTACGTCCTCGTCGGCCGGCGGCTCGGGCTGCCGGTGCACGGCGTCGGGATGCCCGGTCACTTCATCGTCCAGTGCGGCGAGGCGGACCCGATCTACCTCGACCCGTTCGACGGCGGCCGTCGGCTGACGCGGGAGGCGTGTCTCCAGTTCCTCGCGCGGGAGGGGTTCGGCGCCAGCGAGAGCTTCCTCTCGGTGCCGTCCGACCGGCGCATCCTCGCGCG
>JAUIEL010000610.1 GCA_030428825.1 bacterium | reverse complement strand
CGACGGCGACGGGGTCAACGACCTCGCGGTGGGCGCCATGCAGGACGACGACGGCGGCGCGAACGGCGGCGCGGTCTGGATCCTGTTCCTGAACGCGCACGGAGGATTCAACCCGCCGGTGAAGGGGCAGCAGAAGATCAGCGCCACGCAGGGCGGCCTGAATGCGACGCTCACCGGGACGAACTTCGGTTCGACGGTGACCGCCTTCGGCGACTACGACGGCGACGGGGTCGGGGACATCGGCGTCGGCGCCCGGCTCGACGGCGCGGGCGCGCCCGGCGGCACGCTCTGGATCCTCCTCCTGAAGAGCGACGGCACGGTGAAGGCGGCGTACCCGATCAACGAGACGAGCGGGAACTTCTCGGGCGGCGACGCCACGTTCAACTTCGCCGGCGGCACCATCAACGCCTCGAGCAGCTTCCTCACCAACAGCGTCGATATGACGCTCACCAACGCGTCCACCGTCGATACCAACGGTCGCAACGCGAACTTCTCGGGCGTCCTCTCGTCGGGCGACGAGTTCGCGAACTCGATCTCGACGATGGGGGACCACGACGGCGACGGGAAGAACGACCTCCTCGTCGGGAGCTGGCTGGCGGACGACTCGTCGACGAACGACGGCGCCGCGTACATCCTCCGGATGAGCCTCTCGTGCCCCGGGACGGCGGTCGAGTACGGCGCCGGCTGCCCCGGCTCCGGCGCGTTCGTCCCCCGCTTCCTCCCGATCACGTGCCCGGTCGCCGGCGGCCAGCAGGTGCTGCGCATCGACCGCGGACTCGGCAGCTCGGTCGCCGCGATCCTGTTCGGCGTGAACCAGGCCGCGCTCCCGATCGGCGCCAGCGGCTGCTTCCTGAACGTCGCCCCGATCGTCGGCCCGTCGCTCGTCGTCCCCCTCGGCGGCGCCGGCCCCGGCAACGGCACCCTCACCCTCTCCGGCGTCGTCCCCCCCTCCGCCGTCGGCCTCACCGCGCGAATGCAGGCGTTCGTCCAGGACCCCGTCGGCCTGGCCGGCTTCGTGACGACGAACGGACTGGAGTTGCAGTACTGAGGGGAAGCAGGGGAGAGCAAGGGAGAGCAGGGGAGAGCAGGAGAGAGCAAGGGAGAGGTCGCTGACGCGGAGCCGGAGAGCGTGGTCCGGCCCTTCGCGTCAGCCCCTTCACCTTGGGAGAGGCCGCTGACGCGGGGTCCTGGCACGTATGCCGGTCCTCCGCGTCAGCGGCCTCTCCCTTGCTCTCCCCTGCTCTCCCTTGCTCTCGTTGCTCTCCTCAGTACGTCGTCTTCGCTCCCAGGTGCGCCTCGTACGCCTTCGTGTCGACGATGTCCCGGATCTCCCTCACCGTGCGGTCGAGTTCCTCGTCGGTGTTGTAGTAGTGGGCGGAGAGGCGGATGCCGGCGCCGGGGCGGTAGTCGCAGAGGATCTCGCGGCGGTTCAGCTCGCGGACGACGGCCTTGCCGTGCTCGGTGTCGATCACGACGGTGCCGCCGCGGCGCTCCGGGTCGTCGGGGGAGCGGACGGTCAGGTCGAGGTCGCGCGCGAGGTCGATCATGCGCGCGGTCTGGCGCTTCGAGTTGGCGCGGATGGCGTCGACGCCGATCGCGGCGACGATCTCGTAGCCCGAGCGCGCGGCGTAGAGCGCGGGGACCGCGGGCGAGCCGTGCAGGAAGCGGCGGACGTCGTCGGCGTACCGTTGCGGCCCGATCTCGAACTCGAACGGCGCCGCGTGGGCCATCCACCCGGTGATCTTCGGCTCGAGGGTGCGACGGAGGTCCTCGCGGACGTAGAGGTAGCCGGCGCCCGGCCCGCCGCAGAGCCACTTCACGGAGCCTCCGACGAGGAAGTCGACGTTCCACTCCTCGCCGCGGATCGGGACGGTGCCGGCCGACTGGTAGCAGTCGAGCACGACGTGCGCGCCGACCTCGTGGGCGCGGCGGATGATCGCCTCCGCGTCCTGCACGTAGCCGGAGCGGAACAGGACGTGGGAGATCGGGACGAGGAGCGTGCGTTCGTCGATCGCCGCGAGGACCTTCTCGAGTTCGACGCCGATACCGTCGTCCGACCCGACCATGACGACCTCGGCCCCGTTCCGCCGCGCCGCCTCGTTCACGTACATCACCGACGGGAAGTTCATGTCGGTGTAGACGATCCGGTTGCGCGGTCCGGTGAGGTCGAAGCACGACAGCACCACCGCGACGGCGACCGAGACGTTCTGGTGCATCACGACCGACCCGGGCGAGACCCCGAGGATCGGGGCGAGCAGGTCGCCGGTGGTGACCGGGAGGTCCCACCACCCCTCCTCCCAGGCCCGGATCCCGCGCGTGTTCCAGGTCTCGGCGTACTCGTGCATCCGATCGAACGTCTTCCTCGGCATGGCGCCGAGGGAGTGGGAGATCAGGTGCGTGCACGTCGAGAGGATCGGGAACTCGTCGCGCCACTTCAGCAGGTCGGTCATCCTCGGGTTCGCTCCTGTCGGGCCTCGCCGGCGGGGGGCCGGGCTCCGGCGGATCGTACCGGAGCGGGGGGGAGGGCGTCCTCCCCGCGTTGACCCCCGTCCGGTTCGGAAGTACTCTTCACGTCCCTGCCTCGCCGCGGGCTCCCGCCGCCACTTCGGGCGCCACGGTCCGCGATCCTGACTCACGGAGCCACCCTCCCATGCGCTCGAGCCGTGTCCTCCTCTCCCTCGTCGGCGTCGCCCTGATCGGCGCCGCGGCCTCCGCCCAGACGCCGCTGAAGACGACCCGGATCGCGACCGGGTTCTCCCGCCCGATCTGGGTCGGTTCCCCGCCGAACGATCTGCACCGACTGTTCGTCGCCGAGCAGTGGACGGGACGCATCCGAATCATCAAGGACGGGCAGGTGCTCGGCACGCCGTTCCTGAACATCCAGTCGAAGATCCTGACCGGCTCGGAACGCGGGCTCCTGGGGTTCGCCTTCCACCCGGACTTCGAGCAGAACGGGAAGTTCTACGTCAACTACACGAAGTCCGGATCGAACAGCGGCGACACGATCGTCGAGGAGTACCAGGTCTCCGCCACGAACCCGGACGTCGCCGACGCGAACAGCGGCGTCGTGATGCTCGGGCCGGTGAACCAGACCGCGTCGAACCACAACGGCGGGCACATCGAGTTCGGCCCCGACGGCTACCTCTATGTCGGCCTCGGGGACGGCGGCGGCGCGGGCGACACGGCCTGCAACGCGCAGAACGGCGGGCTGCTGCTCGGGAAGCTCCTGCGGATCGACGTCGACAACGGCGGCGCGGCGCCGGCGGGGAACCCGTTCATCGGCAATCCGAACTTCGACGACCTGATCTGGGCGTACGGGCTGCGCAACCCGTGGCGGTTCTCGTTCGACCGGGGGACCGGCGACCTCTACATCGGCGACGTCGGCCAGAACGCGCGCGAGGAGATCGACTACGTCCCCGCGGCGAGCGCCGGCGGCGAGAACTACGGCTGGAAGATGATGGAGGGGTTCAACTGCTTCAGCACGGCGAACTGCTCCAGCCCACCGCCGTGCAACGACACGAGCCTGGTCCTGCCGGTCCACGACTTCTCGCACGCCGGCGGCAACTGCTCCGTCACCGGCGGCCGCGTCTACCGCGGCTGCGCGATCCCCGGCCTGGGCGGGACGTACTTCTTCGCCGACTACTGCTCCGACCGGATCTGGTCGTTCGAGATCTCCGGCGGCGCGGTGACGAACTTCACCGACCGGACCGCCGAGCTGGCGCCGGGCGGCGGACAGAGCATCACGTCGGTCTCGTCGTTCGGCGAGGACGCGTCCGGCGAGCTCTACCTCACCGACCTCGGCGGCGGCGAGGTGTTCAAGATCGTCGCCAACGCCCCGTCGGCGTCGGTCGACATCGGTTTCGGGAAGACGAACGACATCGGCGTCGAGCCGGTCCTGTACGCCTGCGGTCTGCTGGACTCCGCGCACACCGCCGAACTCCGCCTCCGTCACGCCCCGGCGAACGCGGTGACCCTGACGTTCGCTTCCCTGAACGCCGTCCAGCAGCCGACCAGCGGCGGCACTCTCCTCCCGGACATCAACACCTCGCTCGTCTTCGCCCTGAACACCGACGCCGACGGCGGTTGGACGATCCCCGCCGTCCCCGGCGGCGGCGGACCTCTCACGGTCATCGTTCAGAACCTCCAGGCCGACCCGAACGCCACGTTCAACGTCGGGTTCTCGAACGCGATCCGCCTGGTGTTCCAGCCGTAGGGGAGCAACGAGAGCAGGGGAGAGGTCCCTGACGCGGACGGCCGGCATCGACGCGGTCCTCCGCGTCCTCGTCACG
>JAUIEL010000609.1 GCA_030428825.1 bacterium | reverse complement strand
GACCAACGACGGCCGGACGTTCGTGCACCAGTTCGACCGCGAGGCGACGGTCTCGATCGGCGACGTGCAGGTCGCACCGAGCGATCCGAACGTCGTCTGGGTCGGGACGGGGGAGTCGAACCCGCGCAACTCGGTCTCGTACGGCAACGGCGTCTACAAGTCGACCGACGGCGGCGAGACGTGGACGCACATGGGGCTCGAGCGGACGTTCCAGACCGGGCGGATCGCGATCCACCCGGAGGACCCGAACGTCGTGTACGTCGGCGCGCTCGGTCGTCTGTACGGGCCGAACGAGGAGCGCGGCGTCTACAAGACGACCGACGGCGGAGAGACCTGGAGGAAGGTGCTGTTCGTCGACGAGAAGACCGGCGTCGGCGACGTCGCGATGCGTCCCGGCGCGCCGGACACGCTGATCGTGGCGACCTACGAGCGGCAGCGCGACGAGTACGACACGAACGACCCGGCGAAGCGATGGGGACCCGGCTCGGCGCTCTGGAGGACCGAGGACGGCGGCGCGTCGTGGACGAAGCTGGTCGACGGCCTCCCTTCGTGCGAACTCGGCCGGATCGACGTCGACTACTGGCGGAGCGACCCGGACGTCGTGTTCGCGATCGTCGAGTCGAGCAAGATCGGGAAGGAGCCGGACGACGCGCCGTACGTCGGCGTGCGCGGCGAGGACGCCGACGTCGGCGCGCGGTTGACCGAGGTGACCGAGGACGGTCCGGCGGCGAAGGCGGGGCTCGAGGTCGGGGACATCGTGGTAAAGGTCGAGGACGAGACGGTGCAGTCGTACGCCGACTTCATCGCCAAGGTGCGTCGGCACCTCGCCGGGGAGACGGTCCTGGTCGAGGTGTCGCGCCGCCGGAAGAGCGAGTCGATGGAGGTGACGTTCTCGCGCCGACCGGAGGCGCAGGAGGACGCGGAGGAGGGGCGTCGCGGGCGTCGCGGCGGAGGGGAGCGACGGGGCGACGAGGAGGAGGAGCGCGCGCCGTTCCGGACCTCGCTCGGCGGCCAGGTCGCGAACGTCCACGAGCAGCAGGGGCCGGACGGGCACGAGTACGGCGGCGTCTACCGCTCCGACGACGGCGGCACGACGTGGCGCCGCATCAACTCGATCAACCCGCGACCGATGTACTTCAGCCTGCTCCGGGTCGATCCGTCCGACGACCGGCGGCTGGTGGTCGGCGGGATCGCCTTGCACCGATCGAGCGACGGCGGGGAGACGTTCACGGACGACGGCCACGACCGCGACGTCCACGTCGACCACCACGCGCTCTGGATCGACCCGAACGACGGGCGGCACATGATCCTCGGCAACGACGGGGGCGTCTACGTCACGCGCGACCGGATGGAGACCTGGGACCACCTGAACCACGTCGCGATCGGGCAGTTCTATCACGTGACCGTCGGGCCGCGCCGGGACTACATGGTGTACGGCGGTCTGCAGGACAACGGCACCTGGGGCGGTCCGAACCGGGGGCCGACCGGCGCGGGGCCGGTGAACGAGGACTGGATCTCCGTCGGCGGCGGCGACGGCTTCCAGGTCCGCGTCGATCCGCGCGACCCCGACCAGGTCTACTTCGAGAGCCAGAACGGCGGGCTCGGGCGGGTCCACTTCGGGACCGGCGAACGCGGGTTCATGCGCCCGCGCCCGCCCCGCGGCGAGCGCTACCGCTTCAACTGGCAGACGCCGTTCCTCCTCTCGGCCCACAACAGCGGCGTCTACTACACCGCGGGGAACCACGTCTTCCGGTCCTGGTTCCGGGGGGACGGGCTGGAGGCGATCTCGCCGGAGATCTCGCGGACCGACCGGGGGAGCGCGACCGCGCTCGCCGAGTCGTCGCTCGACGCGGACGTGCTGGTCGTCGGGACGGACGACGGCGCGCTGTGGCGGACGAAGGACGGCGGGAAGACGTGGGACGACCTGTTCGCGATCGAGGCGCCGAAGAAGCGGGCGCCCGCGGATCCGGCGGCGGAACGAGACCCGAACGACCCGGTCACCGGACGGTGGATCACGAAGGCGCCGGAGGAGGACGACGCGGCGCGGCCCGGGCGGCGGCGGCCGGGGGGGCGTCGCGGCGGGCGCGGCGGGATGATGGGCGACGAGACCGTCGTCGACCTGAAGCTCGCCGAGGACGGGCGGGTCACGATGACCATGGACTCCCCCATGGGAGAGCTGGAGGCGGAGGGAACGTTCGAACCGGAGAGCGGCGCCCTCGAGCTCGGGGCGGAGATGGGGAACGCGCGGATGACGATCGCCGCCACGATCGAAGGGGACACGCTGAAGGGAGAGCTCGACTTCGGCGGGCGCTTCCGGCGCCCGTTCGAGGCGGCGCGCGAGGGGAGCGAGGGGGCCGCGGAGGCGGTCGTCGGCGATCCGATCGCCGCGCTGGTCGGGAAGCGGATGGCGATCTCCTCGCTCGAGGCGTCGCGGTTCGAGGAGGGGCGGATCTACCTCGCGATCGACGGGCACCGCTCGGACGACGACCTCCCGCACGCCTTCGTCTCGGAGAACCACGGCACGACCTGGACCTCTCTCACCACGAACCTCCCGACGACCGCGGGGTCGAGCCGCGTGCTGCGCGAGGACCTGTTCAACCCGGACGTCCTTTACCTCGGCTGCGAGTTCGGCCTCTGGATCTCGGTCGACCGCGGCGAGACCTGGACGTCGATGAAGTCGAACCTCCCGACCGTCGCGGTCCACGAGGTCGCGCAGCACCCGACGGCGGGCGAGATCGTCGCCGGGACGCACGGCCGGTCGCTCTGGATCCTGGACGTGACACCGCTGCGGCAGGTGACGAAGGAGACGCTCGCGGCCGACGCCCACCTGTACGAGCCGAACGCGGTCGTCTACTTCGACACGAAGCCGCGTCGAGGCGGCACGATCCGCCGCTTCGAGGGGACGAACAAGCCGACCGAGGCGGAGCTCTTCTACTCGCTCGCGCGGGACGCGGGGCGGGTCGAGCTCGAGGTCCGGGCGCCCGACGGGGAAGTGCTCGCCGAGCTCGACGACGAGCCGACCGCGGCCGGACTGCACCGCCTGACATGGGACCTGCGCCGTTCGCCGAGCGGGGACGGCGAAGGACGCCGTCGATTCCGCCGCGGGCCGCGCGTCGCGCCGGGGACGTACACCGTCGCGCTGACGGTCGGGAACCGGACGCTCACCGCGCCGCTCGTGGTCGAGAGCGACCCGAGCCGGCCGGACGCCCCGCTGTTCGGCGAGGAGTACGACCGTCGGCTCGAACTCGACGAGCGCGCGTTCGGCGGCGACGAGGAGGAGGGCGGCGACGACGCCCGCGCCGCGCTCCGACGTCGGGTCTGGTAGCGCCGGGGACCGAGAGAACGTCGATGCCGAGCAAGCTGTTCATGGTGTGGAGCCGCAAGCTCCACCGGTGGGGCACGGTGCTGATCGCGCTCCCCCTGCTGGTCGTGATCGTCAGCGGCCTCCTCCTGCAGTTCAAGAAGGAGGCCGCCTGGATCCAGCCGCCGACGGTGAACGGGGTCGGCGGCCCCCCGTCGATCCCATTCGAAGTGATCCTCACCGCGGCGCGGTCGGTCCCCGAGGCGGAGGTCGAGGGGTGGGGCGACGTCGATCGCCTCGACGTGCGACCGTCGAAGGGCGTGGTCAAGGTGAGAGGGACAGCGGGGGTCGAGGTCCAGGTCGACACGGCGACGGGCGAGGTGCTGCAGGTGGCGCGACGCCGATCCGACCTGATCGAGTCGATCCACGACGGGTCGTGGTTCCACGAGAAGGCGAAGCTCTGGGTGTTCCTGCCGGCGGGAGGGATCCTGTTGGTGATGTGGTTGACGGGGATCTACCTGTGGCTGCTGCCGTATCTCGTTCGGCGGAAGCGGGGCGCTGCGCGAGGCTGAGGTCGCTGCGCTGGGCTGGGGTCGCTGCGCGAGGCTGAGGTCGCTGCGCTGGGCTGGGGTCGCTGCGCGAGGCGATGACACCGCTGCGCGGGGCAGGGTCAGCTGCGCGTGGAGCGTGGGGCCGCTGCGCGGGGCGTGCCGCTGCGCGCGGGGCGGTGAACGCGTACGGGAGGGGAGGGGGCGTTCGCTGACGGCCCGGCCCCTCGGGGGGAGGAGCTCCTTCGTTCGCTCGGACATGCACGCGGCCGGCACGGGGCTTGGTTTCCGGGCGTCGTGACCGGCCGCTTCCGCAACTCGCTCGGCGAAGGACTCCTCCCCCCGAGGGGCCGGGCCTGGCGGGCTGTTCCCCCCTCGACCCGATTCTTGGGGATGGAGGGGGGAGACCGGAAGGGGACCCATGGGATGGCCAATCATGGG
>JAUIEL010000007.1 GCA_030428825.1 bacterium | reverse complement strand
CAGGCCGTAGATGAAGACGATCTCGTCCCGCTCCCACCCGGCGAGCGAGTCGATCGGCACGAACAGGACGAACACGAACAGGAGCGACGTGAACGTCCGGAGGGCGGTCGCGGCGACGTCGGCGAAGAAGTCGGCGCGGTACGCCATCCGCGCCTTCAGGAACTGCGCGAAGTACGCGCCGAAGATCGACAGGTCCCGCACGTCACCCCCCCTGGATCGTCAACGAGCGAGACACCGCCTTCCCCGCCAGGTGGGCGGCGACGACGAGGCCGACGCACCACGCGGCCGAGAAGGCGAGCGCCTCCCCCGCGTCCGCGCCGGTGAGCAGGCCGAGGTAGAGGCGGTTCGGGATCGACGTGAGGGTCGGGAACGGCGTCCAGAGCGCGATCCGCTCCAGGGCGTCGGGGAAGTACGACAGCGGCACCAGCAGACCGGAGAGGATCTCGACCATCGTCTGCTTGGCGTGCGTGATCCCCTGGATCGACTTCGTCTTGAACGCCAGCAGTCCGACCAGGAAGTTCACCTCCGCGAGGATCACGATCCCGAGGCCGAGCGAGCCGAGGAACAGGAGGAACGCCGCGGGTGACGCGGGCGGACGGAGCCCCCAGATCAGGACCAGCGCGACCGCGATCAGCGGCGTGAAGCAGGTCAGCCGGAAGAGGGTCTGGCCGAGCGCGGCGGAGATCATCTGCACGTGGAGCGAGACCGGTTTCGCGACGCGGCTGGCGACGTGCCCGGTCTCGACCAGCTCGGCGAGGTCGCGGTCGATGTTGTTGAACGTGAACGACCGCGCGATCCACCCGATCGCGAAGTACGTGAACAGCGTGTCGAACGACCCGAACTCCGCCAGCGCCCCGCGCGACGCCGGGTCGTGGTAGACCGCCTTCCAGATCGACGTGTAGACCGCGACGTAGATCAGGTACGTCACGATCCCGGTGTAGAACCGCAGCCGGTAGGCGAGCATCGACAGGAACGACACCCGCACGAACGCCAGCGGGACGGCGATCGCGCTCCAGGGCGTCGGCGCGGCCGGCGAGGTCGTCATCTACGGCACCCAGTCGAGCGGGAAGTCCGGCGGGAGTCGGACGAGCTCGAACAGCGTCGCGATCAGCTCGTTCCGCGGCCCGGCGCGGTGCGGGTTCACGAACTCCCAGACGATCTCCCCGTCCGGGGTCACCTCGAACGCGCGCCCGTAGTCCGACTCGGTGACCACGGTGTTCCCGTTCGGCATCCGCTGGCACGACCCGCAGGTGTCCGACTGGAACGGCTCGTCCTCGGTCCCCTCGTACGACCAGACGGTCGCCCGGGTCGCCGGGTCGATCTCCAGCACGCGGCTCTTCCCGATCTTCCGGTTCCGCCCGCCGAGGTTGTCGAACAGCAGGAGGCGTCCGCTGTCGAGCACGGTCGGCTGGTGCTGCCGCACGAACGAACCGTTCAACGCCCAGACGACCTTCTCCTCGTCGAGGTCGATCACCGCGATCGTGCTCGTCTTCAGGCACGAGATCAGGACGTTCCCGGCCCGGAACGCGGGGTCGACGTCGGCGATCCGGCCGTCGAGCACCTCGATCGTGTTCGTGTGCAGCAGGTCGCCGTGGCGCGGCATCCGCGAGAGCGTGTGCGCGAACCCGGAGCGCTCGAACGCCTCGAGCACGGAGACGCGGCGCCGCTCGGTCCCGTCGGCGTCGAGGACCGACACGTAGTCCTCGAGCACCGGCTCGGTCGGGTGGATGCGCGGGACGACGTGCGCGGTCCGGGTGAGGACGTGGATCGTCCCGTCCGGCGCGACGTCGAGGTCGTGATGCGGCTTCCCCTCGAACGTCCAGAGGAGCTTCGAGTCGGGGGACAGCTTCAGCATCGCGTGCCCCTCGAAGATCGCCAGCAGTTCGCCGCGCTCGGAGAGCCACGCGCGCCGCCAGTACTGGCGCATGTGCGACTTCTCCATCTTCTCGGCCGGGAAGTCCGGGAACGCCGCCTCGAAGTCGTATCGCCACTCGTGGAGGCGGCGGCCGTCCATGTCCATCAGGACCGCGCTCGGGCGGTGCCCGGAGAGGTAGAGGTTCGGTCCCGCCGCGACCCGGGCCTCGTCGTGGACCGTCACCCCGCGCTCGACCCCCGCCCGCTTCGAACCCTGCAGATATCCGACCCCCTCCAGCTCGTCGATCTTCTCCTCGAGAGAGGCCGCACCATTCGGGCGGGCGTCGCGCGCGCGGCGGAAGCGTCCCTCGCTCCCGTCGGACGCGGCGGGCGGGTCGGGGTCCGGGCGCGCGGGGCGCTCGTCGCGGCAGCCGGCGACGAAGCCGGCGAGCGCGATCAGGAGGAGGTGCGGGAGCGGCGGAGAGCGGAACGGCATGCGGTTCGATTCGGGGGCGATGGGGGGCGGGCGACCACGATACGCACCCCGCGCGTCAGGCGTACAGGACGACGAGGACCGCGGCGAGCCAGAGGGCGCTCGCGACCTGGAGCGGCCGGTCGGCGAAGAAGACGAGCGCCGGGTCCTCGGCCCGCTCGGGGACCATCGAGAGGTGGAGGTAGCGGCCGACCCCGTAGACCGCGAACGGCGTGGTGAAGAAGAGGTTACGCGTCCCGAACAGCTCGACCGTCCGCTCGGAGACCGTGTAGAGGACGTACGTGACGAGGAGGGCGGCGGCCGCGGCGGCGAGGAGGACGTTCACCACCTCGACCGAGTACCGGGCGAGGACCGGGCGCGACTCCGCCGTCCCCTCTCCCATCCGGGCCAGCTCGCCGCGCCGCTTCCCGAGGCCGAGGAAGAGGGCGAGGAAGAAGGTGCTCACCAGCAGCCACGACGACACCTCGACCCCGATCGCGACCCCGCCCGCGACCACCCGGAGGAGGAAGAGCTGGGTGATCGTCAGGACGTCGACCAGGACGAAGCGCTTCAGCACCAGCGAGTAGAGGAGCCCGAGCGCGAGGTAGATCGCAGGGATCGGGGTGAACGGGATCGGCCACGGTCCCGGGGCGCTCCGGACGAGGGCGGCGACGGCGACCGAGGCGACCGCCAGGAGCGTCGCGAGGGCGATCGCCGTCCCGCGCGAGACCGTCCCGGCCGCGATCGGACGGGACCGCTTCCGGGGGTGGGCCCGGTCGTGCGCCAGGTCCCGCAGGTCGTTGACGAGGTAGCCGGCGCTGGAGGCGAGGCAGAGGGCGACGAACGCCAGCCCCGCGGCGAGGACCGCGTCCGGTTCGAGGGCCCGGCGCGAGAAGATCAACGCCGCGAAGACGAGCGTGTTCTTCAGCCACTGCCACGGCCGAAGGGCGACGAGGATCTGCGCCATCGGTGCGGTAACCTACCACGCCCCGGACCGATGTCGGGGAAGCCCCGGCCCTCCCGTGAACCGCACCCGCCTCCTCCACGCCCTCCTCGCCGCCGCCGTCGTCGCGATCTTCGTCGCGAACGTGCACCATTATCGGTTCCTCGGCGACGACGGCTTCATCGCGTTCCGGTTCTCCAAGAACCTCGTCGACGGGCACGGCCTGGTCTACAACGTCGGCGAACGGGTCGAGGGGTACACGCAGTTCCTCTGGGTCCTGCTGGTCGCCCTCGGCATGAAGCTCGGGGTCGGGCCGGAGACGTTCGCGCCGTTGGCGGGGACGGCGTTCGGGTTCGGCATCCTGGCGCTGGTGGTCCGGCTCGGGCTCGCGCGCGGACTCGGTCTCTGGACCTGGGTCGCCCCGCTCGCCCTCGCCATGAACCGCACGTTCACCGGCTGGTGCACCGGCGGTCTCGGGACCCAGCTGTTCGCGTTCCTCGTGCTCGGCGGCGCGATCGCGTTCGCGCGCGAGACCGAGAAGGGTCCGCCGCGGGCGCTCGGGTCGGGGCTCTGGTTCGCGGTCGCCACGCTCGCCCGCCCGGAAGGCGGGATGTTCTTCGCCGTCGCCGGCCTGTTCCTCGCCGCCGACGTCCTCGTGCGGCGCCGGACGGCGTGGCGGCATCTCTTCCTCTGGCCGCTCCCGGTCGTGGCGCTGGTCGGCGCGCACTTCCTGTGGCGGCACTCGTACTACGGCTTCTGGCTGCCGAACACGTTCTACGCCAAGGTCTCCGGGTGGTGGTGGGAGCAGGCGCGGCACTACATCCGCCTCTTCCTCGAGGACCACGCGCTCTGGCTCGCGCTGCCGATGCTCGCCGTCCTCGCCGCGGGGAAGCTCGCGCGGACCCACACGCTCTTCCTCGCGCTCTGCCTCGTGAACGGGCTGTACGTCGTCTACATCGGCGGCGACCGGTTCGAGTGGCGGTTCTGGACGCCGATCCTCCCGATGCTCTGGTGGCTGCTCGGTGAGTCGGCGCGCATCCTCGCGTCCGACCTGGTGAAGGGGCGCGCGCTCGCCGTCCCGCTCGGCGCCGCCGCGGTGCTGATCACCGTCGGGACCGCCTCGCTCCCGAGGTTCCGCCCGCCGCCCGACCAGCCCCGCGAGCACATCGCGCCGATCCAGGCGATCGCGGGATACGCCGAGGGGCGGGCCGAACAGGGGCGGTTCCTGAAGCGACTCGTCGACGAGGGGTACCTCGACGGGACCGAGCTGCTCGCGGTCCGCGGCGCGGGGGCCCTGCCGTACTACTCCGAGTTCCCGATCCTCGACCTCCACGGGCTGAACGACGTGGTGATCGCGCACGCCGAACTCGAGGAGCGGGGGATGGTCGCGCACGAGAAGACCGCGACGCTCGAGTACGTCCGCGAGCGGGGCGTCGTGATGTGCAACGTCCACAACACGCTCGTCTTCGACCGCCGGCCGTCCCACCTCCTGATGACCGGCGTCCGCCTCGCCGACTACGTCCCGAAGCCGATCCGGCTCGTCGAGGTGAAGGGGAAGTTCCTCGCGTTCGGGACGACGCTCTCCGAGGAGGAGTACCGGAAGAAGTTCGAGCGGTTCCGGATCCTCCGCTGATCCGGACGAGCGGCGCCGGGTTCAGAAGCGAGACGAACCCCGTCGGATCCGGCGCGCGCCCGCCCGACCCGGGGCGATGACCCCGGAGCGGCGCGACGGCGCGCCGCTATCATGGAGCGCGGTCGGCATCCATGAGCAGGGAACTCGAAGCGGCGCTCCGCGAGCTGGGACTCGCACCGGGCGCGACGCCCCGCGAGGTCGAGCGGGCGCGCCGCGCGCTGGCGTTGGCGTGGCATCCCGATCGATTCCACGGCGATCCGACCCGCGAGCGGGAGGCGGAGGAGCGTCTCCGTCGCGTGAACGCCGCGTTCCGGACGCTCGCCGAGCACGGCTTCCCGACCGACGTCCCCGTCGCCTCCAGCCGGCCGGGCGTCGCGCCGAGCGGGACGGGGAAGGCCGCCCGCGACCGACTCGTGCGGCGCCCCTCGCGCGGGTGGCGCGCGGCGTGGTGGAGCGCCGTCTTCGGGCTGCTGACGTTCGCTTACGTGACGTCGAACGAGAGCCGACGGCCGGCCGCGGCCTCGTCGCGAGGGGTCGAGTTCGCCGGGCCGGTGGCGCGGGCCCTCCAACCGCCGCGTCCGGAGGCGAGGCCCCGGCGCGACGCGCGGCGGGGCGATCGGGCGCTCGGGATCGCGGGCTCCGCGCCGCCGCCGGAGGCGCCCGCGCCGTGGGCCCCGCCCGCGCGCCCGTCGCCGCCGCCGCGGTCGCCGTTCTTCACGCTCGGCGCGTCGAAGGAGGAGGTGTACGCGATCCAGGGTTCGCCGCGCGTGGCGACCGAGGAGCGTTGGTCGTACGGCTACTCGTACGTCGACTTCGACGACGATCGCGTGGTCGGTTGGTACGACAGCCGGGCCGAGGCCCTGAGGGCGCGGCTCGTCCCCCGTCGGCCCGGCGCCGCGGCGCCGTTCTTCACGGTCGGCTCGACGAAGGACGACGTGCTGCGGGTGCAGGGATCGCCGCGGCGGTTCTCGGACGACCGCTGGGAGTACGGCTACTCGTTCGTCGAGTTCGAGGGGGATCGCGTCGTCCGCTGGTACGACAGCCGCGCGCACGCGCTGCGGGCGCGCCTGGTTCCGGCCGAGGGGGTGGTCGCGCCGCCGTACTTCACGGTCGGCTCGACGAAGGACGAGGTGCTGCTGGTGCAGGGATCGCCGCCGCGATTCGACGACCGCCGCTGGGAGTACGGCTACTCGTTCGTCGAGTTCGACGAGGCGGGACGGGTCGTCGACTGGCACGACTCGGGCCAGCGACCGCTCCTCGCGCGGCGCTTCTGACCGGGCGCCGGTCGGATCAACCGAACGTCTGGCCGTGCGTCCACTCGATCGGGTTCCCGTCGGGGTCGACGACCTCGGCGACGTAGCCCGTCTTCTCGTCGACGAAGGTCGGCGGGAAGAGGAGCCGCGCCCCGGCCTCGACCGCCGTTCGAGCTCGCTCGTCGACCTCCTCGCGGGAGGCGCACGCGAGACCGGCGTGCTCGTAGCCGCGCATGACGCGGGGAACGCACGCGTGGAACAGGCGGAGGAGCCACCGGACGCGGGTCGCCTGGATCAGCACGAACGCGAACCCGGGCTGCCCCTCCGGCTCGATCCAGGCGATCGCCGTCCGCCACCGGTCGTTCGTCTGCTTCCGCGCGATCGTCCGGCCGGGGAGGACCCGCTCGTAGAAGGCGATCGAGCGCTCGAGGTCGGCGACGCGGAACGCCACGTGGTCGCATGTCGGCATCCCGCTAGACTACCGACTCGATCGCCTCCCGGAGAAATGGACCGCCATGCCCGAGATCCTCGATCGCGCCGCGCTGCGCGCCTACGCCGAAGAGAGCCGACCCGAGTTCGAGAAGCACCTGAAGACGCTCGTCGAGATCCCGTCGGTCAGCATGGACCCCGGGCACAAGAAGGACGTGGAGAAGTGCGCCAAGGCGGCGGCGAAGCTCCTGGAGAAGATGGGGGCGAAGGCGAAGGTGAAGAAGACCGACGGCCACCCCGTCGTGCTCGGGCACCTGAAGACCGGCAAGAAGAACAAGACCGTCACCGTCTACAACCACCTCGACGTGCAGCCGGCGGGCGGGCCGGAGTGGGAGCGGAAGCCGTTCAAGATGGCGGTCGAGGGGGACCGCTACTACGCGCGCGGCGCCACGGACGACAAGGGGCCCGCGCTGACCGCCCTCCTCGCGGCGCGCCACGCGGTCGAGTCGGGGGTGCCGATCAACGTCCGGTTCATCTGGGAGCTCGAGGAGGAGATCGGCTCGCCGAGCTTCGAGAAGTTCATGCGGAAGGAGGCGGCGAAGATCCCGACCGACTCGGTCGTCGTGTCGGACACGATCTGGGTCTCCCGGACCAAGCCGGCGGTGTCGGCGGGGCTGCGCGGCCTGCAGGGGGCGATCCTCCGGCTCGAGACCGGGACGAAGGACACGCACTCCGGGCTGACCGGCGGCGCGGCGCGGAACCCGCTCGCCGAGCTGGCGGCGGTCGTCGCGAAGTGCGTCGACGCGAAGACCGGCCGCGTGCTGATCCCCGGGTTCTACGACGACGTCGTGCCGCCGACCCGCGGCGAGCTGAAGTGGTTCCGGGAGTGCGGGTTCTCGGTTCCCGGCTTCAAGAAGGCGCACGGCCTGACGAAGCTGCGACACCAGGACGCCCTGAAGGTGATGAAGGCGATCTGGGCCCAGCCGACGTTCGAGGTCCACGGGTTCGCCGGCGGGTATCAGGGGCCGGGAGTGAAGACGGCGGTCCCGCCGTGGGGCGAGGCGAAGGTCTCGATGCGGCTCGTGCCGGACCAGACCCCGCGGAAGGCGCTGCAGCTGCTCCGGAAGCACGTGCGCTCGCTGAACCGCGACGTGCGAATCACCGACGAGTCGGCGCTGGCGCCGTACCGCGGCGTGACGACCGGCCCTTACGCGAAGGCGGCGGCGGACGCGATCGAGTTCGCCTACGGCAAGACGCCGGCGGTCGTCCGCGAGGGCGGGTCGATCGGCGCGATCGTCACGATGGAGAAGACGCTGAAGTGCCCGATCACTTTCATCGGGCTGTCGCTCCCCGAGCACGGCTACCACGCCCCGAACGAGTACTACGACTGGGGCCAGGCGTGCGGCGGCATGCAGGCGTTCGCCAAGTACTTCGAGCTGGTCAGCGGGATCTGAGAGGCCTCGCGTGTCGCGCCGCCTCATCGGTTCCGGCTCGCGCTTCGAGGAGGAGATCGGCTACTCGCGCGCCGTCGTCGACGGCGAGTGGGTGTTCGTCTCCGGGACGACCGGGTTCGACTACGCGACGATGACCATCGCCGACGACGTCGTCGAGCAGACCGCGCAGACCCTCCGGAACGTCGGGGCGGCGCTCGCCGCGGCGGACGCGACGTTCGCGGACGTCGTCCGGGTGCGGTACGTCGTGCCGGACGCGGCGGAGTTCGAGGCGTGCTGGCCGCTCCTGAAGGCGACGTTCGGCGAGGCCCGCCCGGCCGCGACGATGATCGCGGCCGGGCTCGCCGACCCGCGGATGAAGATCGAGATCGAGGTGACGGCGCGTCGGTCGACGTCGCCGGACTGACGTCGGGAGGTCGACGGTGCCGTACGTGAACATCCAGATCACCCGCGGCGCGACGCGGGAGCAGAAGGCCCGGTTGGTCGAGGACGTGACCGGCTCGCTGGTCCGCGTGCTCGGGAAGCGCCCCGAGCACGTGCACATCGTCATCCAGGAGATCGCCGAGGAGGACTGGGGATTCGCCGGTCTCCTGACCGACGAGTGGAAGCGCCGGTCGGAGGCGGGCTCGGCGGACGGCTGAGCGCGGCCCCGGCCGCGAATCGGTGTCGGGTCGGGCGCCCCGTTCTCGCGTCTCTCGCGGCTCCGCCGCCGCGGCCGGACCGAGAGCGAGAGGACGTCCATGTTCACCGAGCCCGAACTCGCGGAGCGCCGCCCGGTCTGGGCCGCGCTCTCCGAGCTGTTCCTCGACGTCGAACCGACCGACGACGGGATGCGGGGCGTCGCCCGCGCGCTCGCGGCGTCGCCGTACGCGCTCGAGGACCTGGAGCGGATCCTCCGGCGGGAGGTCTTCCCGGTCCTCTGGCGAAACCTGTTCCTCGTCGCCGGGGTGTGGGACGGCTTCGACCTCGAGCGGCTCGAGCGGGAGATCGTCCGTCGCCGCCGCCGGCGGTGGCGCTGGCCGTTCCGACCGGGGTGGGGGGTGATCGAGCGGGAGTGGCGCGAACTGCGCCGAGCGGTCGAGGCCGAGCGTCGTGAGGACGGGGTGTCGGCTTGACGCCCGCGCCCGAATCGTCGTGAATGATCGGCCGGACCGCGGGGGCGGGACGACGACGAAAGGACGCCGGAAGCCATGATGCCGGGAACCGCTTCAGTGATCTTGTCGCTCCTGGTCGCCGCGGCGCCGAAGGTCGACGAGACGAAGGACCTCGTGCGCGGGAAGGTCGGGGAGCGCGTCGCGACGTTCGTGCGCGGCGCCGAGTCGGTCGGCTTCGCCGGGGCGGTGCTCGCCGCCGTCGACGGCGAGGTCGTCCTGGCGATCGGCGTCGGGAGCGCCGACCTCGAGGGCGCGGTGCCGAACACGCCGGCGACGCTGTTCGAGATCGCGTCGGCGACGAAGCAGTTCACCGGGGCCGCGGCGGCGAAGCTGTTCCAGGCGCGGAAGCTCGACCTCGACGACTCGATCGCCGAGCACCTCCCCGGCGTCCCCGACGACTGCCGGGAGATCACGGTCCGCCACCTCCTGAGGCACACGTCGGGGATCCCCGGCACGAACTCGAAGGGGGGCGGGGACGACCTCGCGGCCGTGCTCCCGCTCTTCCTCGCCGGCGGCCCGGTCCACCCGCCGGGGGAGCACTGGGAGTATTGGAACCAGGGGTACGCGCTGGCGAGCGAGATCATCGCCCGGTCGTCGGGGAAGTCGTACGTCGAGTTCTGCGAGAAGGAGCTGTTCCGGCCGGCCGGGATGAAGTCGACCGGCTTCACCGGCGACGCGCCCCCGCGCGGGGCGACGGTCGCGATCGGGAGGTCGGCGCGCGGCGCGCCGCGGTCGGCGTTCGAGCACCCGTACGGGAGCTACGGGTTCCAGTACCGGGGCATGGGGGGCGCGGTGACGAACGTCTGGGACCTCTGGCGGTGGGACCGGGCGCTCGACGGGAAGAAGATCCTGAAGGGGAAGGCGAAGGAGGCGCTCTTCGAGCCGGGCCCGAACGACTACGCGCTCGGATGGACCGTCCGGCGGAACGACCGCGGCCGGACCGTCCACTCGCACGGCGGCGCGGTGCGCGGGTTCGTCTGCGACGTCCGGCGCTTCCCCGAGCGGGACGGCGCCGTCTTCGTCCTCTCCTGCCGGGACGACGCCGACGTCCGACGGATCGCGGACGGGGTCGAGGAGGCGCTGTTCGGCGATCCGCCCACGATCGTTCCGACGCCTCGCCCCCTCGACGACGCGCTCCGGGGGGCGGTCGCCGGTCGGTACGAAGACGACCGCGGGGCCGCGATCGTGGTCCGGGTCGAGGGCGAGGTCGTCCGGGCGGAGATCCACTGGTCGCCCGGGGGTTCGGTGTCGTCCGGGTTCCTCGGTCTCGACGAGGACGGCGGCGTCGTCTTCTACCATTGGACGGGCGCCCCGGCGGTCCGGGTCGAGCGGGACGGCGCGACGGTCGCCGCCCTCTCGGTCGAGTCGCGGCGCTTCCGCCGCGTGCCCTGAGCCGAGTCCCGAGCCGAGCCCTCCGAACCTCCGAGCCCCCTCCGCCATGACCGACGCCCCTCCTCCGCCGGCCCGACCCGACGACGCGGGAGACCGGCTCGCCGCCGCGCTGGCGCCGGCGCGGGCCGCCCTCCTCGACCACCCGGTCTACGCCGCGGTCGGCGACGAAGGGGCGGTCCGCCGGTTCATGGAGACGCACGTCTTCGCGGTCTGGGACTTCCAGTCGCTCCTGAAGGGACTCCAGCGGGCGGTCACCTGCGTCGACGTGCCGTGGGTCCCGACCGAGGACCCGGAGGCGCGGCGGTTCGTGAACGAGATCGTCCTCGACGAGGAGAGCGACGCGGCGCCGGGGGGCGGGCACCTGTCGCACTTCGAGCTCTACCTCCGGGCGATGCGCGAGGCGGGGGCGGACGTCGGCCCGATCGATCGGTTCGTCGCCGCGCTCCGGGCCGGGACGCCGGTCGACGCGGCGCTCGCCGCTCCGGACGTGCCGGCGGGCGTCCGGTCGTTCGTCGGCACGACCCTCCGGATCGCCCGGGACGGCGCGCCGCACGAGATCGCGGCCGCGTTCGCGTACGGCCGGGAGGAGGTGATCCCGGGGATGTTCCGGCGGCTCGTCGACGAGCTCGCCCGCGCGGCGCCGTCGGCGTGGGGGACGTTCCGGGACTACCTCGAGCGCCACATCGGCCTCGACGCGGACGAGCACGGCCCGAAGGCGCGCCGCCTGGTCGGGTCCCTCGTCGCCGGCGACGCGACGCGCCTCGCCGAGGCGATCGAGGCGGCGCGCGCGTCGCTCGCCGCGCGGCTCGCGTTGTGGGACGGGATCGCCGGCGGCTACCGCACGCCCGCGCCGATCACGAACACCTTCCCCGAGTAGCCGCACGCGACCAGTTCGAGGCCCTCGCCCCGGGGGCTGACGTCGCCGGCGGCGACGTGATGGATCTTCGCGTCGTCCCGGTGGACGACCTTCGCGGTCCAGGCGCCGTCCCGCCGCTCGAGGAGGGAGACCGTCGCGCCGTAGCCGCCGGTCGCGACCTCGAGCCCCGGGACGTCCGGGTCGAGGTCGGCGAGGACGGCGCCGCGGAGCTTCTGCGGCTCGTCGTGGATCACCTCGCGCGCGCCGTCGCGCAGGAGGCCGAGCGATCCGTCGTCGTACGCGACGACCAGCGTGCCGTCGGCGGCGCCGATCCGGGCCGCGCCGGCCGGAGCGCGCTCGAGGACGGAGGCCGAGAACGTGCCCCCGCCGTCCGCGGCGACCAGGACGACCGAGCCGTCGTTGCACGCGACCGCGGCGCCGCCGGCGTGGGCGACGGCGTTCTTGCCGGCGCCCGGGAGATCCGCGACGACGCGGGTCGAGAACGCGCCGTCGTCGAACGAGAGGAGGATCGCGGTGTTCGTGAAGCCGACGAGGAGCGCCTCGACCCCCGGCCGGTTCGGGTCGAGGTCGGCGACGCAGACCCCATGGAGGAGCGCGGCGTCCTCGGCGACGACCTCGTGCGCCCAGCCGTCCCCCTCGCGCCAGGCGACGACCGCGGCGCCGGGGCCGCCGTCGTCCTCGCCTCCGGTCTTCATGCCGACGGCGACGATCTCGTCCCCCGGCTTGTCCGGGCGGAGGTCGCCGATCGCGCACTGGATCAGCTCGCCGCCGCCCTGCCCCGCGACCTCGGAGCGCCACGTCCCGTCGTCGTCGTACGCCACGAGGATCCGACCGTCGACCGCGACGGCGACGATCTCGTCCCCCGGGCGGTCGGGGAGGACGTCGCCGATCGCGCATCCGCCCAGCTTGGCGCCGGCGTCGAGCGCCACCTCGTCGGCCAGCGGGGGGGGCGTGATCGGCGCGCAGGCGCCGCCGGCGAGGACGAGGAGGGCGGAGGGGAGGAAGGCGTGCTTCGACATGTTCACGGAGGGTCCGGGGAGGGGCCACGCGCGGGGGCGGGGCGCGGCGGTCGAGGACGAGGAAGTCGCCAGCGTAGCCGACCGACCCGCGAGCGCCAGCGAGAGAGCGGGGCGGGAAGGACCGCGCGCGTCGCTACCATCGGAGGTCGCTCCCTCCCCGCACCGAGATCGGACCGTTGAACGACTCCCGCGACCGGTCCCGCGTCGTCCTCACCACCGCGCGGCTCGTCCTGCGCGAGCTCTCGTTCGACGACGCGGCGTTCGTCGTGGAGCTGTTGAACGACCCGGACTGGATCCGCTTCATCGGCGACAAGCGGGTCCGGACCGAGGACGACGCGCGGCGGTACCTGGAGGAAGGGCCGATCGCGATGGTCCGCGCGCACGGACACGGGTTGTGGCGGGTCGAGGCGAAGGGGGACGGTCGGCCGGTCGGGGTCTGCGGGCTCCTCCGGCGCGCGTCGGTGGAGGACCCCGACGTCGGGTTCGGCTTCCTCCCCGCGGCGCGCGGCCTCGGGTACGCGACCGAGGCCGCGCGGGAGACGCTCGAGGTCGGCCGTCGGCGCTTCGGCTGGACGCGGATCGCCGGGTTCACGTCCCCCGCGAACCACGCCTCGGCCCGCGTGCTGGAGAAGGTCGGCCTCCGCTACGAGGGGCGGGACCGCCTCCCGGACGGCGACGACGTCCTGCACCGGTTCGTGTGGGACGCGTCGCGACCCGGCGTTCGCCTGCGCCCGGTCGAGGACGACGACGTCCCCCGCTTCTTCGAGCACCAGCTCGACCCGGGATCGAATCGGGAGGCCGCGTTCACCGTCGCCGACCCGTCCGACCGGGCGGCGTTCGAGGCGCGATGGCGGCGGCTGCGGGCCGACGCCGCGGTCCGGGCGTACACCGTCCTCGCGGAGGACGCGGTCGCCGGTCACGTGGCGCGGTTCGAGCGGGACGGCGCCCCGGAGGTGACGGTCTGGATCGATCGCGCGCACGCCGGCGCCGGCGTCGCGACCGCGGCGCTCGGCTCGCTCCTCCATCGCGAGATCGAGCGGCCCCTCCACGCGCGGGTCGCCGCCGACCACCTCGCCTCGCTCCGCGTCCTCGAGAAGTGCGGCTTCTCGATCGTCGGTCGCGAGCGGTCGTTCGCCCCGGCGCGCGGGACCGAGATCGACGAACTCCTCCTCACCCTCGAGTCCTGACCCCCCCCGCGCGGAGATCCCCGATGGACGAGATCACGTTCGACGAGTTCCTGAAGGTCGAGCTCCGGGTCGGCCGGATCGTCTCCGCCGCCCCGTTCGCGGAGGCGCGGAAGCCGGCGTACGTCCTTCACGTCGACTTCGGGGCGGAGGTCGGCACGAGGAAGTCGAGCGCGCAGATCACCGCGCGGTACACCCCCGACGAGCTGGTCGGCCGCCTCGTCGTCGCGGTGGTGAACTTCCCGCGCAAGCAGATCGGCCCCCTCATGTCCGAGTGCCTGGTCACCGGCTTCCACGACGAGGAGGGCGACGTCGTCCTCTGCGTCCCCGACGGCGACGTCCCGCTCGGGACGCGGCTCCTCTGACGGCGCGATTCCCGCCGGCCCGTCGCCGGACGTTCGCGACCGGGTAGAGTGAAGCGCGCTCCACCGCGGCCCCACCGCACCGGAGGCCTCGATGTTCCGCATCTCTCTCGCGACGGCGTTCCTCCTCGCGCTCGCCCCGCTCCTCGTCCCGTTCGATTCGGGCCCCTCGATCGGCACCGACCACTCGCCGTCCGTGACGATCTCGCCGGAGGCGCCCACCGACTCCGACGTGCTGACCGTGGCGACCCGGATGGTGTTCGCGAACTCCTGCTGCACCCTGCGCGGGTACCGGGTTCGGGTCGATCACGAGAAGCGTCGGGTGAAGGTCCGCCTGAAGTACGCCACGACGAAGGGCGGGTGCCTCGACGCGCTCTGGCAGATCACCGAGGACGTCTCGGTCGGTCCGCTGACGGCGGGGAGCTGGACGGTCGACACGAGGTTCCGTCTGAACGGCAAGAAGGCGTTCCAGACCGAGCAGGAGGTCGTCGTCCTCGAGGCGGAGTGAGGTCCGGCGGCGGCGGTCGGTTTCCGCTGCACTTCGGTCCGCTCCGTGCCGATAGTCCCGGGGAGGCCGGACCGCCCCGAGGAACGACGCATGGACCATCGACCCGAAGTCGCCGCCGACGCCCGCCCCGGCCTGGTCGGCGCGCTGAAGGGGATCGCCGCGCTCGCGATCCTCCTCGTGACCGGACTCGCGATCCTGCTGGTCCTCGGCGTCCTCCCGGCCGAGATGTTCGCCAGCCTCTCGGTCAAGATCGGGATGGTCTGCGGCGTCCTCGCCGCGTCGAGCACCGCGCTCGCGCTCCTCGCCCGCTCCCGCTGATCGGAGCCGTCACCCGCCCGGCGTGCTCTCGGCCGCGTCGACGAGCCGCGCGCCGCCGATCCGGTGGGGGTGCGCCCGGCGTTCGGAGAGATCGAGGACCCAGGCGCCGCGCGCGTGGTCCATGGTCAGGAGGAGGCAGGTCGCCTCGTCCGGCCGCGGGCGCGCCGACGGTTCGATCCGCTCGCCGACGTACCGGACCGCGGCGCTGACCCGGACGTCGTCGATGCGCCCGTCGAAGAACGACTGCGGTCGGCCGAGCCGGTCGGGGTCGGCGCCGACGTAGAACGGCAGGCGATTCCGCGTCCGTCGCCCCGACCCCTCGGCGCGCGCGGCGAGGACGCCGTCGACGTACAGCCGCACCTCCGCCCCGTCGAAGACTCCGGCGAGGTGGTGCCACCGCTCGGTCTCGAGGCGTCGGTCCGCCCTCGCCGTGACGTACGCTCCGTCGAGGTGGACGGAGAACGAGGCCCGGCCGTCGCTGACGAACAGCCCGAACTCCGAGCCCTCGGTTTGGGCCAGGAACGGGCGGCGCCCGCGGAGGTCGCGCGCCCAGAGGCGCCCCTCGAGGGTCATCGGTCCGTCCGGCAGGGCCAGGTCGTCGGGCTCCACGCGGAGAGCGTCGTCCTGGCCGTCGAGCGCGAGCACCCGGTCCGGCGCGACGGACGTCGGCGCCGGGAAGGCCGGGCTCCGGACGCGGAGGGCGACCGTCCGCGGCGGGACGCCGACCCGGAGTCCCTCGCCGAGCCAGTCCGCCGCGACCTCCAGCTCCGGGAGCTGGAAGTTCTCGTCGAGCGGGGCCGCGCGCCGTCGCAGCCGGAACGTCTGCTCGACGCTCTCCCCGGGCGGCACCGTCGGGTGGACGTGGTCCGGCGAGAACGCGAACCGGAGGTCGCCGGTGCGCGGCGTGAGCGTGACGTCGAGCGGGCGTGCCGTCGGGTTCCGGACCGTGAACGTCACGTCCGCGTCGATCTCGCCGGCGGTCCCCAACGTCGCCGCCTCGTGCTGGCGCGCGGTGAGGTCCCGGTCGAGCGCCGCGACCTGGTCCGAGACGTCGCCGGTGATCGTCTTCGGGTCGACGACGGTGCCGACCGGCAGGGTCGCGACGGCGATGCCGCCGTCCCGGACGGTCACGACGTGGAACTGATGGAGGAAGCCCGCGCGCGGCAGGTCGCTCGGGAGGTGGCCGCCGACGGTCGCGAGCGTGAAGTACTCGACGCCGTCGCGCCGGCCGTCGTACCGCATCCGGTGGATGTGCCCCGCGAAGACCGCGGTGACGTTCCCCGCCCGGGCGAGCCGCTCGTGGACCCTCCCCCAGTCGTCGCCGTACTTCCAGTCGAGCCAGCGCGGGTGGTGCATGAAGACGAAGACGTGCCGCGAGTCGCGCGCCCGCTCGAGCGTCGCGTCGAGCCACTCGAGCTGGGCGTCGCTCATCCGCTGGCACTCCGGGTCGCGGAAGTTCCGCTCGCCGGTCTCCGGGTTCCCCTCGTCGGTGTAGAGGACCACGAACGTGCAACCCTTGTGATCGAACGCGTCCCAGGGCGGTCCGAAGTGCATCTCGTAGTGCGCTTCGTGCTCCTCCGGAGGCCGCCCCTCGCCGCGCCAGTAGATGTCGTGGTTCCCCGCGACCGGGAACCACGGCATCGACAGCGCGTCCATCGCGGCGCGGAACTCCTCCATCTGCGGCATCCACCTCGCGGTCGTGTTGTACCCCTCGATCAGGTCGCCGACGGTCATCACCAGGTCGGGGTCGAGGAGGTTCGCGTCGTGGACGGCCTGCCGCAGGACTTCGATCCCCTCGGCCGGCCCCCCGGTCCGATCGCCGAAGACCACGAACGAGAACGCGTCGTCCTCGTCGGGGAGCGCGAGGGTCCGCCCCGGCCGGTCGGAGTCGAACCGCTCGTCGTCGGCTTCGGCGGACGGGGCGAGGAGCGGGGCGGCGGCGAGGACGGCGAGCGCGAGGCGGAGCATCGGTCTCTCCCGATCGAGTAGCATGGGCGCGCGGAGACGAAGGAGGTGAAGGTGCACCCGCTCATCGTACTGCTCGTCATTCTCGCGCCGGCCCCGGCGATCGCGGATGAAGCGGCGGTCAAGGGAGCGCGAGCGCGCCTCGAGGCGTACCGCGCCGAGCACGCGCTGCCGGCCGTCTCGGCGGCGATCGGCCGGGACGGCGAGGTCGTCTGGGCCGGCGCGGTCGGGTTCGCCGATCTCGAGGCGGAGACGCCGGCGACCGCGGAGACCAGGTTCCGGATCGGGAGCGTCTCGAAGACGCTGACGGCGGCGCTCGTCGGGAGGCTGCTCGAACGCGGCGCCCTCGACCTCGACCGGCCGGTGCGCGAGTGGCTCCCCGACTATCCGGAGAAGCGCTGGCCGATGACGCCGCGCCAGCTCGGCGGCCATCTCGCGGGCGTGCGGCACTACGCGCCCGGGGAGTTCCTCTGGACCCGGCACTACGACTCGGTGCGGGAGGGGCTCGAGATGTTCGAGGACGACCCGCTGCGGTTCGAGCCGGGGACGCGGTACGCGTACTCCAGCCACGGGTACAACCTCCTCTCGGCGGTGCTCGAGGTCGCCGGCGGCGACGACTTCCTCACGCTGATGCAGCGGGAGGTGTTCGATCCGCTCGACCTCGAGCGGACGGTCGCCGATCACGCCGACCGCGAGATCGAGGGGCGCGCCGGCTTCTACCACCTCGTCGGAGGCGCGCCGCGGCGGGCGCCGGACGTCGACCTGAGCCACAAGTGGGCCGGCGGCGGCTTCCTCAGCACCCCGACCGACCTCGTGAGGTTCGGGAGGGCGTGGCTCGCGGACGACTACCTCTCCGCGGAGACGCGGCGCGCGCTCTGGACGTCCCAGCGGACGAGCGACGGGAAGGAGACGGGGTACGGCATCGGCTGGCGGGCCCGGCGGACCTCCGACGGTCTCCTCGTCGGCCACGGCGGCGGATCGGTCGGCGGGCGGACCGAGTTCCTCGTCCTCGCCGATCGAGGGGTCGTGGTGGCGGTCACGGTGAACTGCACGCAGGCGCCGGAGTTGTCGGACCTGGCGCGGGCCCTGGCGTCGGAACGCCCGGCGAAGGAGAAGAAGCGATGAACGGGTTTCGAGTCGTCGCCCTGGCGGGCGCTCTCTCCGTGGCGGTGGGGCGGGCGGAGGCGCAGACGCCGGTCCTCTCGCTCGACGGACCGACGGCGTTCGCGAACTACGGCTGGTCGCTCTCGGCCGCCGGCGACGTCGACCAGGACGGCGTCCCGGACCTGGCCGTCGGCGGGCTGCAGGCGTTCCCCTCCGTGCAGTACGCGGGGGGCGTGTTCGTCCACTCGGGACGGACGGGCGCGGTGCTCCTCTCGTGGTCCGGCCCGACCCAGGGGAGCGAGTTCGGCCAGTCGATCGACGCGACCGCGGACGTCGACCAGGACGGGAAGAACGACGTCCTCGTCGGCGCACCTTCCTACACGAGTTCCCAGGCGGGGAAGTTCATGCACGGTCTGGTGCGGGTCGTCTCGACCGGGACGAGCCAGTCGATCTGGTCGTTCGAGGGAGACTCGTCCGGCGACGGGCTCGGCGCCGCGGTCTCGTACGTCGGGGACGTCGACGCCGACGGCTTCGTCGACCTGGTGGCGGGGGCGCCGGACGACGACGACTTCGGCTCGTCGTCGGGGAGCGTCCGGGTCTGGTCGGGGCAGACCGGCCTCGCCGTCTGGACGATCCACGGTCAGGAGGCGTTCGGATACGACGGGTCGGCGGTCTCGGCGGCCGGGGACTTCGACCAGGACGGGAAGGACGACGTCCTGGTCGGGGCGTTCGGCGTCGGGCCGGGGTTCAGCGGCCGGGCGCGCGTCCTGAGCGGCGCGAACGGCGCCCCGCTGAAGACCTGGGTCGGCGCGGCCGGGAACGACAGCCTGGGACACGCGGTCGAGCGGGTCGGCGACGTCGACGGCGACGGGACGCCGGACCTCGTGATCGCCGCCCCCGGAGCGACCGTCGCCGCCGCCTCGGACGGCGAGGTGCTCGTCGTGTCCGGGGTGGGGGGCGCGACGATCCTGCAGCTGAAGGGCGCCGCGGGCGGTGACTCGCTCGGCCTCTCGATCGCCGGACTCGACGCGGACGGGGACGGGTTCGGAGACCTCTTGATCGGGGGGAAGTCGCGCGCGACGCTCTTCTCCGGGTCGAGCGGCGCGGCGGACTGGTCGGTCACCTCGGCCGCCGCCACCCTGTTCGGGTTCGCGGTGGCGGGGATCGGCGACGTCGACGGGGACGGCTTCGGCGACGGCGCGGTCGGCGCGGCGGCGGCGGATCCGAACGGAGTGACGGACGCCGGGACGGTGACGGTCTGGTCGGGATGCACGCACCAGGAGGCGTACGGAGACGGCTGCCCCGGGACCGGCGGCTTCGTGCCGTCCCTGTCGTTCGACGTCTGCCCGGCGGCGGGAGCGGCGACGACCTTCCGGATCGAGGGCGGGCTCGGAGGAGCTCCCGCCGTGATCCTGATCGGCGCGGCCCCGACATCGATCCCGGCCGGCGGGGCGTGCGAACTCCTGGTCGCGCCGCTCGTGACCCAGATCCCGCTCCCGCTCTTCGGCGTCGGCGCGGGGAACGGGGCGATCGCGATCCCCGTGACGATCCCGGCGAACGTCGCGGGCGGCAGCGCCACGATCCAGGCGTTCGTCGGCGACGGCGGCGTCGCGACCGGCTTCTCCGCGTCGGCGGGTCTCGCGCTGGACTTCTGACCGTCCGCGGCCGAGGATCGACGGGATGGAGCTCCTCCTCCTCACCGCGCGGGACGTCCGTCTCGCGCTCCCGATCGACGAGGCGATCGCCGCGGCGAAGCAGGCGTTCGCCGCCTGGTCGTCGGGGCGCTCCTCGATGCCGCCTCGCGGAGTGGTCGACGTCGCCGGCGGCAAGACGCTCGTCATGGGCGGCGCCGTCGAGGGGGTCGGGGTCGCGGCGAAAGTCGTGTCGGTCTTCGCCGGAAACGCCGCGCGCGGCCTGCCGGCGGTGAACGGCCTCGTCGTCGTCGTGGACGAGGAGACCGGCGTGCCGTGCGCGGTGGTCGACGGGACGTTCCTCACCGCGTGGCGGACCGGGGCGGCGGGCGGCGCCGCGGCGGACCTCCTGGCGCGCGAGGACGCGCGGGTCGGCGCGGTGTTCGGCGCGGGGGCGCAGGCGAGGACGCAGGCGATCGCGCTCGACGCGGTCCGCCGTCTCGACGAGCTGCGCGTCTTCGAGCCGTCCGACGAGGTCCGCGAGCGGTTCGTCGACGAGCTCGCGGGAGAGCTGCGGGCGCCGATCGCCGTCGCCGCGTCGCCGGAGGCGGCGATCGACGGGGCCGACGTGGTGGTGACCGCGACGACCTCCGCGCGGCCGGTGTTCGACGGGGACGGCCTCCGGGACGGGGCGCACGTCACCGCCGTCGGCGCGTTCACCGCCGACCGGGCCGAGGTCGATGCGCGAGCGATCGGGCGCGCCCGCGTGTTCGTCGACGCGATCCCCGCCGCGCTCGAGGAGGCGGGCGACCTCCTGCGGGCCGAGCGGGAGGGGGCGACGCGGCGAGACGACTGGATCGAGCTCGGGGCGGTGGTCGAGGGGAGGGCGCCCGGCCGGACCGACGACCGGGAGATCACGCTGTTCAAGTCGGTCGGGCTCGCGGTCCAGGACGTCGCCGCCGCCGCGCGGGCGGTGGAGGGAGCGCGAGAGCTCGGCCTCGGGACGACGGTGGCGCTCGGCGGATGACCGGCTTCGAACCGCCGCCGTCGTTCTCGCGCCTGCGCACGATCGACGCGCACGCCGCCGGCGAACCGCTGCGCGTCGTCGTCGACGGATGGCCGCCGCTCGAGGGGCGGACGATCCTCGAGAAGCGGCGGTGCGCGAGGGAGCGCCACGACGACCTGCGGCGCGCGCTGATGCTCGAGCCGCGGGGGCACGCCGACATGTACGGCTGCCTCCTCGTCGAGCCGGAGACGGACGACGGCGACGTCGGCGTGCTGTTCCTCCACAACGAGGGGTACAGCACCATGTGCGGCCACGGGATCGTCGGGCTGGTGACGGTCGGGCTCGAGTGCGGCCTCCTCCCGGATCGGGACGAGCTGCGGATCGACACCCCGGCCGGCCGGGTGACGGCGCGGGCCTCGCGGCGAGCGGGCCGCGTCGAGTCGGTGTCGTTCGAGAACGTGCCGTCGTTCCTCCACGCGCGGGACGTCCGGGTCGACGTCGACGGCGTCGGGAGGCTGCGGGTCGACGTCGCGTACGGCGGCGCCTTCTACGCGGTCGCGGACGCCGGGGCCGCCGGCGTCGCGCTCGAGCCCGGCTCGTTCGCGCGTCTCGTCGACGTCGGCACGCGGATCAAGCGCGCGGTCGCCGCGGCGGTCCCGCTCGTCCATCCGTCGGGGGCGGACGACCTCGGGTTCCTGTACGGGACGATCCTCGTCGCGCCCGGCGCGGGCGGGGTCCACTCCCGGAACGTCTGCGTCTTCGCCGACGGCGAGGTCGACCGCAGTCCGACCGGCACGGGCGTGTCGGCGCGCGCCGCGATCCACCACGCCCGGGGGGAGCTGTCGGTCGACGAGTCGATCACGATCGAGAGCCTGATCGGCACCCGCTTCGACGTCCGCGTCGCGCGGGAGACGCGCTGCGGCGACGTCGAGGCGATCGTCCCCGAGGTGCGGGGCCGGGCCTGGCTCACCGGGCGCCACGAGTTCTGGATCGATCCGGACGATCCGTTGAAGGACGGCGTGCTCCTGCGCTGAGTCGGGCGTGGCGTCTCGATCGGAGACGCGGGGACGTCCGACGTCACCCGGACCGACGTCGCGCGCGCGTCGATGCCGAGGTCGCGATGCGCCGGGCCGATTGACCCGATCTTCGCGAAACACTGGTTCCCGGGCGTTCGTCGAAGCCTGTGGTATGCGCGCACGTGCCACCGGTCCACACCACGCACGCACATCCTCGACCGTCGGTGGCGAAACCGATCCGATTCCCGAACCTGGGGAACCGCCCATGATCCGTTCCGCCTCGCGGCCGACCGCCGCGATCGCCTTCGTCCTCGGACTCTCGACCTCCGCCCTCGCCCAGCCGAGCGGCTACTACGACACCGCCGACACCTCGAGCGCATCGGCGCTCCGCTCCTCCCTCCACGAGATCATCGACGACCACGTGCGGTACCCGTACACGTCGAGCGCGACCGACACCTGGGACATCCTCGACCTGGCGGACGAGAACCCCTCGAACTCGAGCCACGTCCTCGACGTCTACAAGAACGCGAGCTACCCGAAGGCGGGCGGCGGCAACTCCAACTACAACCGCGAGCACTCGTGGCCGAAGTCGTACGGCTTCCCGGACGACGGCTCGTCGAACTACCCGTACACCGACTGCCATCACCTGTTCGTCGCCGACTCCGGTTACAACAGCTCGCGGTCGAACAAGCCGTACGCGTACTCGACCGGGACGGAGAAGCCGACCGACTCGAACGCGGGGCGCGGCGGCTCGGGCGACTCGAACTGGACGGACGGGTCGGGATCGACCGGTTCGTGGGAGACGTGGGGCGATCGCCGCGGCGACGTCGCGCGGGCGCTCCTCTACATGGACGTCCGGTACGAGGGCGGGACGCACGGCGGGACCGGCCACTCCGAGCCGGACCTGATCCTGACCGATGACCGCAGCCTGATCGCGTCGTCGAACACCGGCGACAACGAGTCGGTCGGCTACATGGGGCTCCTGAGCGTCCTGCTCGAGTGGCACGAGGACGACCCGGTCGACGCGTTCGAGGTGACGCATCACGAGACCGTCTACTCGTTCCAGGGGAACCGCAACCCGTTCGTCGACCACCCGGAGTGGGTCGACGTCGTCTTCGGCACCGGCGGGGGCGGCGGCGGAACGGGCGGAGGCGGCGGCGCCTCGGTCTGGATCAACGAGTTCCACTACGACGACAGCGGCTCGGACCAGGGCGAGTTCGTCGAGGTCGCCGGCCCGGCCGGCACCGACCTGAGCGGCTGGTCGGTCCTCGGCTACAACGGGACGAACGGCACGGTCTACAAGCCGGTCTCCCTCTCCGGCACGATCTCGAACCAGTCGGGCGGGTACGGCACCGTCAGCGTGTCGTTCAGCGGGATGCAGAACGGCGCGCCGGACGGCCTCGCGCTGGTCGACGACCAGGGGACCGTGCTCGAGTTCATCAGCTACGAAGGCTCGTTCACGGCCACCTCCGGCGCGGCGTCCGGGATGACGTCGACCGACATCGGCGTGGCGGAGACCGGCTCGACGGCGGCCGGGGACTCGCTGCAGCGGACCGGGAGCGGCGCGACGGCCGGCGACTTCTCGTGGACCGGCCCGACGACCGACTCGCCGGGCGGCGTCAACGCCGGGCAGTCGTTCACCGGCGGCGGCGGCGGCAGCACGCCCGACCCGTGGATCAACGAGTTCCACTACGACGACAGCGGCGCGGACGAGGGCGAGTTCGTCGAGGTCGCCGGCCCGGCCGGCACCGATCTGAGCGGCTGGAGCGTGGTCGGGTACAACGGGAGCGGCGGCGGCGACTACAAGACCGTGTCGCTCTCCGGCTCGATCCCGAACCAGTCGAACGGCTACGGCACCGTCAGCGTCGCGTTCAGCGGGATGCAGAACGGCGCGCCGGACGGTCTGGCGCTGATCGACGACCAGGGCGCGGTCGTCGAGTTCATCAGCTACGAAGGCTCGTTCACCGCCACCTCCGGCGCCGCGCAGGGAGAGACCTCGACCGACGTCGGCGTCGCCGAGACGTCGTCGACCGCGGCGGGCCAGTCGCTGCAGCGGACCGGCTCCGGCTCGGAGGCGGGCGACTTCACCTGGTCCGGCCCGTCGACCGACTCGCCGGGATCGGTGAACGGCGGCCAGTCGTTCAACTGACTCGCGTCCCCCGCTCGCGAGCGAACCGCTCGACAAGACGAGGGCCGTCCTTCGGGGCGGCCCTCTTCGCGTCTCGGGGGATTCAGTCCCCGAGCTCGAGCCGCCGAGTCTCGCGGTTCCACTCGCGCGGGAGGACGTCCCCTTCGTGTCCGAATTCCCGGTAGATCCTCGTCACCGCGTGCCACGCGACCCGGTCGGGCTCTCTCAGCTTCGATCGTGTCGTTCGCAGCGGGTCGCTCCAGAGGATCTCGTCCCTGTCGAGCGGCTTCTCGTGCAATCGGTGTCCGATGGCACGCGGCGAGAACGGCGCGAGGGTCCAGCCGCGAGCACCGACCAATCCGATGTCGATTGAGATGGCGGTCGAGCCCGGGACACCTCCTATCTCGTACAGGCAGTCGAGGAGGCGAAGGAACGAGGCGGGGAGCTCGCATAATGCGTACGGCCAGAACGCCTTCTCCTGGTGCAGCGGAGTGTTGAAGGCAGGAACGTCGAGCGGAGCGTGGAATCGCAGGGTTGCCGAAGCATCGAGCGCGAGCCACCCATTCGGATCGTCCCGGGCGCCGACTTCGGAGGAGGTTCCGAGTGTTCTCGCCGTCGACAAGCGGCGGACGACGCCGAAGCCGGAGGGGCGGTTGCCGCTCCGTTCGGGTCGGGTGAGCAACTCTTCCACCCCGCGCCGAAAGGGCTCATCGTCGAAGGGGAGGGAGCACGACTCGTCCGGCGTGGCGAGCATCCAGAAGCGATCGTCGAAGCGTCGGCGGTCGGTGACGTGAGCGCGGAATTCCTCGATGACCTTCGTCGCGACGCCAGCTCCGGGGGGGGAGCCACGAGAGAAGGCCTCGGCCAGCTCTTCCCGCGACATGCTCCGAACTCGGGCTCCCACGCGGAGGGGGAACTCGCGTCCCCCGGCACCGAGCACCGCGAACGGTCCGTTGCGCGCCACGTTGCGGCAGCGAACGACGAGCAGGTACGTGTCGCCATGCTCGACGGCCTCGATGGTGCCGAACGCCGGGGACCACGCTGGCTCCAAGAGGTCGCACAGGACGTCCTGAAGACGGCGCAGCTCGGCCGAGGGGTTCTCGACGCCCTCGATCCGCGAGGGGAGTTCCGCCTTTTCGCGAACTCCAATCCACACGTCACCTCCACCCGAGTTCAGCATCGCGGCGACGGCACGCGGGACGATCCGGGTCTGGTCGAGGGCCGCGGCGCACTTGTACTCCGTGCGCTGCCCCTCTGGGCGAGTCACGTCGAATGGCGATTTCACGGCTGAGTCCCCGCTCGTTCGAGTACGGCTTCGGGTGCGAGGAGGAATCGATGCAAGGGCAACAGCCACATCCACCCTTCTCGAGACTCTTCCAGCCCGGAGTGAATCACGACGGCGTGCTCCGCGTCGACGCGCCGAGTCACCTCCGCGATCCGACGCAGCTTGCTGTGCTTCCGAGGATCCGCCGTCGTGACTTCGATGGCGATCCGTCGATCTTCGGCGTCCAGGACGAAGTCGCACTCGTACGAGCGATCGCGGTAGTAGCCGACTTGACCGCGCGTGGAGCGAGCCAGTTCACGAAGGTGTCGAAAGACGACGGTCTCGACGAGGCGAGCGTTCTTCGTGGGGTCCCTCTCCTCTCCCACTGTGAGCGCCGAAACGAGCCCGTGGTCCGTGGCGAAATAGCGGGAGATGGGGCGGAGCCGGGAGGATGCCTTCCCGGTCACGGCCAGCCTGTCGAGCCGTCGGATCAACCCGGTCGTCTGAAGCAGCGCGAGCCAGCTCTCCAGGGATCTCCTGTCCACACCCAGATCGAGCGCTCGTGAGGAGAGGTTCTGTTCCGCCCCGGACTCGCGGGCGAGATAGACGAAGAACCGACGAGCGAGATCCGTGTGGATGCGCTGAGAAGCGAGGTCCTTGTAGATCGCGACGTCCACGATGTCCGAGCGCAACCGCTGAAGGCTGGTCTCGAGGGATGCCTTCGACAGGGAGTAGCCGGGAAACCCTCCGCGAAGCAGATAACGGTCGAACACCGCCGGATCGCGACGGAGGATGTCCTCAGGGTCCGTCGCGGGATCGAGGGAGAGCACCTCCCTGAGCGTCCACGGCTCGACCTCGAGTTCGTCCCACCTCCCGAGGCCGCTCTCCACGCGGCCCTCGGTCAGCAGACTGCTGGCCGAATCGCAGACGACGAACCGGTGCTCCGCCCGACCCGGGCCGTGTCGAGTGCGATCGACGGCCTGTTTCAACCACGCGTCCCATTTATGGGCGCGCGAGATCTCGTCGAGTAGGAAGTACCGCGGCAATCGCGGATCGAGACCATGGGGTTCGACGGACACCACGTCGCGCGGCGAGAGGTCCGTTTCGATCCGGTCGTCGTCGAACGAGAAGTACGTGACGTTTTGCGGGGGGATCCCGGCGGGATTCCCACCGCCGGTGTCCCGCCGGATGTTCAGCAGTACCTCCACGGCCTGCTTCAGCAGCACCGTCTTGCCCACCTGTCTCGGGCCGACGAGGGCCATCGCGCGCTCGCCGGACTCCAACGAGGCGAGGATCTCGCCGAGGTGGGAGCGGGCGTGGGTCTCCGAGCGAAGGAGGGGTCGGGGGCTCTCCTTCCACCAGGGGTTCGCGTCGTGGAGCAGGTCGTTCAGCAATTCGACGCCATTTTATACACCGTCATGTACAGTCAAATGTATATTTCGTCTCGTGCTCTGCGGCTCTCCCGATGAAACGTCCCCCCGACGAACCGGCCGGTCAGGAGCGGACCGAAGCATAGCCCGGAGCGTGGATCTCACAGGTCGGCGCCCCTGACCGGAACACGTCAACCCGTCGGACGACCCGCGCCACGCCGCGCGTCGGACAGAGCTCGAGGCGCTCCTCCGTGCGGAGATGGAGCGCCTCGACGATCCGCACCGGCCGTGGGACCAGTGGTAGACCGGACCCGTCGGCGACGACCGCCGGGAGGAGGGAGAGGGCCGTCACCGAGGCTCGCGGCCCCGGCGCGATGCCGACCATCCGATGGATCGGTGTCGTTCTCGAATTTCTCGGTGACGTCGGGGGTCCTGGGCGGACTTCAAGACATCCGCGCCTGCCCAGGTGAACCGACTCGGCCGACGGCCGTACCGGAGAAAGAGATGCGTCGATCCGTCCCCCTCCTCGCCCTCGTCCTCGCCTCCATGTTCGGGGCCGGGGGTGCCTCCGCCCAGACGAACGTCAGCGGGACGTTGAACTCGAACACGACGTGGGGCCTCGCAGGCAGCCCGTACGTCCTCACGGGCGACGTCACCGTCGCGAACGGCAGGACCCTCTCGATCGAAGCGGGCGTGGTTGTGCAGTTCCCGAACACGTCGTGGGATCTGCTCGTCGACGGTGCGCTCGTCGTTCAGGGGGTGAGCGGGAACCCCGTGACGTTCGCCGGTCCGAGCGCGGCGAGCCCGGGAGGAAGCGTGGTCCTGTTGGCGGGGAGTGCGAACAGCGTGATCGACTACGCGAACTTCATCCGACTCGGGTCGGCGGCGGCTTTCTACGACGCGGGGCTCTCCATCCAGTCGTCCTCGGCGGTGGTGAGGGACTGCTCGTTCCAGGAGTGTGGATATGCGGGTCTGCGGGTGCCGGTCGAAGTGAAGCCGGTCGTCTCGAACGCGACGTTCGTGAACGGCAGCGGCCTCGACTCCGAAGTCCATCCGACAGCGCCGACGAACTTCTCGAATGTCGGCGGGAAGATCACGCTGCGCGCGGGGGCGAACGCCGTGACCGTCGCGCAGGGGGCGTGGCCGATGGGAGTGTATGAACTGGGAGCCGACGTCTTGGTGTCATTCGGATCGACCTTGACCGTCGGGGCCGGCGCCGAGGTCCTGTTTCCGAACACGTCGTGGGACCTGCTCGTCGACGGTACGCTCGTCGTTCAGGGGGTGAGCGGGAACCCCGTGACGTTCGGGGGGGCGAGTGCGGCGAGTCCGGGGGCGAGCGTGGTCTTGATGGCGGCGAGCGCGAACAGCGTGATCGACCACTCGCAATTCGTTCATCTCGGCTCGGCGGCGGCCTTCTACGACGCGGGGCTCTCCATCCAGTCGGCTTCGGCGGTGGTGAGGGACTGCTCGTTTCGTGAGTGCGGCTACGCCGGGCTGCGGGTGCCGGTCGAGGTGAAGCCGGTCGTCACGAACGCCACGTTCATCAACAACGGCGTCCACGACGCAGAGGTCCATCCGACGTCGCCGACGAACTTCTCGAATGTTGGCGGAAAGATCACGCTGCGCGGGGGGACGAACGACGTGACCGTCTCGCAAGCCGTATGGCCGACGGGAGTGTACGAACTGGGGGGCGACGTCTCCGTGTCGTTCGGATCCACCCTGACCATCGCGGCCGGCGCCGAGGTCCTGTTTCCGAACACGTCGTGGGATCTCCTGGTCTCGGGGTCGCTCCACGCCGTCGGTCTGGAGTCCGAGAAGGTGCGGTTCGTCGGGCCGGGCGGAGGGATCTTCGGGGCG
>JAUIEL010000608.1 GCA_030428825.1 bacterium | reverse complement strand
GCACGACGTGGGGGACGGGTCGGCCGTCGAGGTAGGCGCCGATCGCGGCCTCCGCCTCGTCGAGGAGGGCGGGGCCGAGCCCGGCGTGGACCCCGGCCGAGTGCGGCGTGAGGATCACGTCGTCCCGGGCGGCGAGGGCGGCGAGGTCGGGCGGCGGCTCGACCGGGAAGACGTCGAGCCCGACGCCGCCGAGCCGGCCGGAGAGGGCGGCCTCCAGGTCGACGCACTCGCCGCGGGCGGTGTTGACGAGGATCGCCCCCTCGCGCATCGCCTGGACCGCGGCGGCGTCGATCAGGCGGTCGGAGCTCCTCGTCAGCGAGCAGTGGAGGGTCAAGACGTCGACGTCGGCGCGGATCGCCTCGAACGTCGGGAGGGCCGGGTCGGCGGGGTCGGTCGCGACGACCTCGGCGCCGAGGGCGGACCACGCCCGGACCGCCCGGGCGCCGATCACGCCGTGGCCGACGACGCCGACGCGGAGCGCGGAGAGGAGGGTCGGGGCCCGCTCGCGCGCCGCCGCCCGCGCCCACCGGCCGGCGACCGCGTCGCGGGCATAGCGCGGCAACCGATGGAGGAGGGCGAGCGCGATCGCGATCGAGGTCTGGACGACGGCGTCACGGCGCGCGATCGGGCAGCGGGCGACGACGACCCCGCGGGCCGACGCGGCGGCGAGGTCGACGTGGTCGTGGCCGGACGTCGTGGTGACGACCAGCCGGAGCGCGGGGAGGGCGTCCAGCACGGCGGCGTCGAGGCGGGTCTTCGTGTTGCACACGACGACCTCGGTCTCCGGCGGCGGCCGGTCGTCCCGGGGGCGTTCGGAGACGGCGGCGCCCCGCCGCCCCAGCCGCTCGGCCAGCGCGGCGCGTTCCTCGTCGGTGACGTGCTCGGAGGGGCCCCACAGGACGACGCGCATGGGGGGATCGCACCGTCCGCCCGACCCGGCGTCAACCGCGGTCAAGGTCGAGCCGACCGCCGGCCGATCGCCTCCGTATGCCGAGCGCATTCGATTTCCTCGCCGGCGCCCTCCCCGGGCTCCTGTGGCTGAGCTGGTTCTGGCGCAAGGACGACCACGAGCCGGAGCCGCGGGCCCTGGTCGCGCTCGCGTTCCTCGGCGGGCTGCTGGCGGCGTACGCGGTGCTGGTCCTCCGGACGCCGTACGAGGCCGCGGTGATCGACCGCCTGGGCGGCCTGCCGGACTGGGTCGACTCGTTCGTGGTGACGGCGACGCTGGAGGAGGCGGCGAAGGCCCTGCCGCTCTTCCTCGCGGTGCACCGGGGGAGGGAGTGGGACGAGCCGATGGACGGGATCGTCTACGGCGTGGCGGTCGCGCTCGGGTTCGGCGCGATCGAGAACGCGTACTTCGCGGCGGCCGGCGGCGGGGCGTCGCTGGTCCTGGCGCGGAGCTTCACGGCGATGCTCGCGCACGCCGCCTGCACCGGGGCCGTCGGGCTCGCCCTCGGCGTGGCGCGGCTGCCGCAGTTCCGGGCCGGCTGGTGGCTCGCGGCGGCGGTGTTCCTCGCCGCGATCCTCGCGCACGGCGCGTTCGACCTCCTGCTCCTGGCGGAAGGAGGGCGGCACCTCCTCGCGCTCCTGCTCGTCCTCCCGCTCCTCCTCGTCACGCTCTCGCTGGAGGTGCGGTGGGCGCGCCGGCTGTCGCCCCGGTTCCATCCCGAGGGGGCGTCGCGCTCCCCCGACCGGATCAGCGATCGATCGGGTGCGGCGTGAGCCCGTGCGCGAGCTCGGTCGCCTCGACCGCGGCCCGCAGCCCTTCGTGCGACTTCGCGAACGCGAGCAGCCGCTCGATGTAGCCGGGGAGCGCGCGGCGCGAGAGCGTGTACTCGTCCATCAGCTCCTCGAGCGCGGCGATCGCGGCGAGCTCCTTCTTCACGTCGGCATCCCGCCTCAACCGCTTCAGGTCCTCCGCGGCCTTCCTCCCGACGTCGTGCCCGGAGAAGCCGCCGGCCAGCGTCTCGAGCGCCGGGATCGCCACGTGGTACCGCGCCTCCTGCATCGCCTCGTCCGCGACGCCGCGCCAGTACGAAGAGATCTCCTCCAGCCGCGTCACGATCCAGCGCGCGTCGTCGAGCGCCGGCTCGTCCTTCAGGAGCGGCAGCTTCTTCTCCACGTCCTTCCACGCCTTCCCGTACTCCCCCTTCCCGAACGTCTTCGCGATCGACCGGACCGCGCGGTCGACCTCGAGCCGGAACAGCCCGGGGTACCGGACCTTCTTCAGCTCCTCCTTCAGCACCTCGTCGTAGCCGAAGCGCCCCTCCCAGATCACGCGCCCCTCGACGCCGATCAGATACGTCCGCGGCAGCTTCTTCGAGTCGTACCCCCAGTCGAGCAGCGCCGCCGAGTTGATCATCGGGAAGTCCGACCAGTTCTGGATCGGGTTCGGGAACGTGACGCCGGCCTTCCGCGTGAACAGCATCACCTTCTCGTAGGTGTGGTTCTGGCTCTCGACGTGGAAGAGGTGGAGCCCCTTCCCCTCGTACTCCTCCCACAGGTTCTGGAGGTGCGGCAACTGCCGCACGCAGGGCGGTCACGTGATGCCCCAGAACTCCAGCAGGATCACCTCCCCCTTCAACCGGTCCGACTCGATGATCTCCGGCCGGTTGACGCACGTGTCGGCGGAGAACGGCGGCGCCGTCTGCCCGACCATCGGGCCGTCCTGGAGCAGGGGGGAGAGGAGGAGGGCGGAGAGGGCGAGGGTGGCGCTCATGGGGGTCCCGGGGGTCGCGGCGGCGGAGGCGAGGATAGCGGAAGGGAGCAGGGGAGAGCAGGGGAGAGCAACGAGAGCAAGGGAGAGGGCGCTGGCGCGGAGTGCCGGCGTCGACGCGGGAGCCAGTGGTAGGTTGGGTGCCAGGCACCGAAGCTATCTGTGGTCCCTTTCTGCGCCATGTCGCTCGCCTCGAGGTGGCCCTTGTGGCGCCGGCCGAGCACCCCGTCGTCGTCCGCGTCCGCACGGAGCTCGACGAGGCCCCGACATCGATCGAGTGGCCATTGGATGGCTGCGGCGAGACTTACCCGGTCGAGGGAGAGCGGACGAAATGGATCTGTGCCGTCCTCGGCGGGACGGTTTCCTCGTCCGAGGACGGCGCGGACCGGCGTCGTCGGGAGTCCGCAAACAGCGCCATTCCATGGGTCGTCTCCGCATTCCCTTCTTCCCCTCGGAGGAATCGGGTGAGGAAGTCCGGAGCGGGCGAGGCGGGGGGGCGGGACGGGGAGGCTTCTCCGGGAGCGACCCCGCAGCGCGACTCGAAACCGCGCGGAGACCGAACCGAGACGCGACGCGCGAGGACGTGAGCGGGTCGGAGACACCTCCCCGTCCCGCCTCTCCGCCGTGGCGAACGCGCAGACGTTCCCGAACGCGTTCCTCAGTCGATGTGCGCGGCGACCCGTTCGTCGCCCATCTGGAGCTTCGTCGCCATCCGGCCGATCATCTTCCCGCCGACCGAGCCGAGGGCGCGGACGAGCGTCTTGCGGGCGACGCGGGAGGTGAAGTCGAGCGGGGCCCAGGTGGTCGGGCCGCGGGCGCCCTGGGCGCGGCGGTAGAGCATGTTCTGCTCGGTGACGAGCCACTCCGAGAAGAGGGCGTACAGGGCGAGGAGCGGCTTCCCGAGCCAGCGCGACCGGACCGTGCGGCGCGCGAACGGGAGGAGGCCGGGGTGGCGGACGAGGATCGGGAACCACTTGTGGAGGTTCTCGACCGCGGTCTTCTCCTTCACCTCGATCGTCGCGTTCCGGTTGAACTGGGCCGGGAACGCGTCGTACTCCGCGACCGCGATCCCCATCTCGCGGGTGATGTCGTTCAGGTCGTACTCGGGGTACGGCTGGACGATCGAGCAGAGCGGGTGGTCGACCTTGCAGCGGACGTTCAGCTCGACGGTGTCGAAGTCGTCCTCGAGGGTGCCGCCCGGGGCGCCGAGCATGTTCAGCGAGCCGAGGCGGATTCCGTGCTCCTTGATCCAGCCGGCGGCGTTCACGAGGTGGTGTTCCTCGGTGTTCTTCCGGAAGACGACGTTACGGATCCGTTCGTTCGCCGCCTCGAACGCGATGCGGGCGTAGACGCAACCGGCGTGCTTCAACTGCCGGATGTGCTCCTCGCTGGTCATGTTCGCCATGAGGATGACGTCGAACGGCAGGCCGACCTCCTTCGGCCAGCGCTCGCAGAACTCGGCGAGCCAGTCGGGGCGAATGTTGAAGATGTCGTCGAGGAAGTGCACGAACCGGAGCGGGACCCGCTCGCGCACGGCGTGGACCTCGGCGATCAGGTGGTCGACCGACCGCTTCCGGACGTAGCCGGCGTTGCCGACGCCGTAC
>JAUIEL010000607.1 GCA_030428825.1 bacterium | reverse complement strand
GGCGGCTCCGGCGACACGTCGGGCAGCGGCTCGGGCGCGGCCGGCTACTGGGAGTGGACCCGCGACTGGATCTACGACACGTGGCAGGAGCGCGATCCGGACAACGACGTCTACGGCGACGCGAACGTCTGGGTCTACGGGGCCTACCCGTCGGATCATCCGAACTACGGCACCTACACGCACACGTGGAACGGTGAGCGCATCGCGCCCTTCGGCCACACCGAGATGCAGCCGGAGATCACCACGATCGCCAACCACTCGGTGCAGAACGTCTACGTCGGCACGAACGGAACGATCTACATCCCCGGCGACGTCTACATGCGCCGGGTCGACTCGGGCTCGTCGCGCCACCAGCACCCGACCGGCAAGGCGACGATCGACGGCAACCTGACGATCGCGTCGGAGCGCCACATGTACCTGCGCGAGTCGATCCAGTACGGCCGCACGGACAGCAACGGCGTGTTCCAGCCGGCCTACCTGAACGGCGCCGACAAGGACCAGCCGTACATCCCGAACCCGGACTACGAGGCGGCGAAGCAGGCGTACGAAACCGGCGTGACGGGGCTCGCGCGGCTCCTCGAGCAGAAGACCGAGACCCACCCGGAAGTGATCAAGGCGCGGGAGGTCGTCGCCGGTTTCAAGACTCGGTTCGACGCGCTGAAGGGGCAGGAGTTCCTCCCGACCCAGAAGAACCAGGTCCCGAACGACGCGTACACCGAGCTGAAGAAGGCGATCGAGCTCGACACCCCGCGGCTGCAAGGGCTGAAGAACCGCCTCCTCTCGCTCAACCTGCAGATCCGGGAGGTGAACGATCGGCTCGACCGGCTGCCGACCCTGCAGAACACGCTGCAGAAGCTGACGAACGACTTCGACGTCGCGCAGAACCTGCTGAACGTCGCGCAGGAGCAGATCGCGCCGCTCCGGGACAAGGTCGCGCAGTACGAGGCGCGGACGACCAAGCTCTTCTCCGACTCCGAGGAGGAGCTGCAGTCGACCGGCGCGTTCGAGATCCTCGAGGACCCGGTCGTCCCGGACAGCCCGGTCGGGATCCCGAAGCCGGTCTTCAGCCTGGTCGGTCTCCTCGTCGGTCTCGCGCTCGCCCTCGGCCTCGCGCTCCTCGGCGAGGTGACCCGTTCGACGTACGACGACGCAGGCGAGGTCCAGTCGACGCTCCGGCTGCCGGTGCTCGGGGCGATCAACCGGATCGCCACGGAGACCGAGCTGCGGCGCGAGCGGCTCGCCGAGGTCGTCCGGATGGCCGGCAGCATGCTGATCGTGGTGAGCCTCGGGGTCGTCGTCTACGTCGTCACCTCGCACCCGGACATGCTCCCCCTGCAGGTCCAGGACGCGCTCCAGGATCTGCGCACGAACTTCCGGTAGCGGTGAGGATCCTCTACCTCTGCCACCGGATCCCCTTCCCCCCGGACAAGGGGGACAAGATCCGGTCGTACCACCAGGTCGAGCATCTGGGACGGCGGCACGAGGTCGACCTCTTCACGCTGGTCGACGACCCGGCCGACCGTCGCCACGTCGAGCCGCTCCGCGGCCTCGTGCGGCGGCTGACGGTCGAGGAGATCGACCCCCGCGCCGCCCGCGCCCGTTCCCTGGTCGGTCTCGCCACCGGCGAGCCCCTCTCGGTCCGGGCGTTCCGGAACGCGCCGCTGCGGCACGCGGTCCGCCGCGCGTTCGCGGAGGAGGCGTACGACCTCGCGTTCGTCTTCTCGTCGAACATGGTCCCGTACCTCGACGGCCACGACGGCCCGCGCGTGCTCGACTACGTCGACGTCGACTCGGCGAAGTGGACCGCGTACGCGGTGGGCGCGGCGCCGCCGCTCCGGTGGCTCTACGCGCGGGAGGGTCGGCGCCTCCGGACGATCGAGGCGGCGGCGGCGGCCCGGGCCGAGGTGACGGTCGTCTGCGCGGAGAAGGAGAAGGAGGAGCTCCTCCGGTTCGCCGCCCCGCGGCGGGTCGAGGTCGTGCCGAACGGCACGGACGTGACCCGGTTCTCCCCGGGCGCGACCGACGTGACGCCGTTCGACGTCGTCTTCACCGGGGCGATGGACTACCGCGCGAACGTCGACGCGATCGTCTGGTTCGCCGACGAGTGCCTGCCGCGGATCCGCGAGCGGCGCCCGGAGACGGGGCTCTCGATCGTCGGCTCGAACCCGACCCGGGAGGTGAAGGCGCTCGGCGAGCGGCCGGGGGTGACGGTCACGGGCCGCGTCGAGGAGGTGCCGCCGTACCTCCGCGCGGCGCGGGTCGCCGTGGCGCCGCTCCGGGTCGCCCGCGGGATCCAGAACAAGGTCCTCGAGGCGATGGCGTGCGGGACGCCGGTGGTCGCGACCGGCGCCGCCCTCGGCGGGATCGGCGCCCCGCCGGCCGTCGCCCGCGCCGACGACCCGGCGGCGTTCGCGGACGCGGTCGCCGCGCTGCTCGCCGACGAGCCCCTCCGGATCGCCCGCGGCCGAGAGGGACGGGAGTGGGTCGTCCAGCACTTCGACTGGGAGGCGCGTCTCGGGCAGCTCGAGGCGCTCCTGGTCGAGGCGGCATCAAGACCCGGCGAAGCTCCGGTCGAAGATGGGGGAGGCGCGGGAGTTCCGTCGCCGACCCGATGACCGGTCGGCGTCGCCAGGCCGTATCTTGGAGCGACCGCGCGAGCCTGCCGTGAGCCCTCGACCGAAGAACGTCCTCGTCGTCGCCTTCCACTTCCCGCCGATCGCCGCGGCCGGGACCCACCGCACCCTGAACTTCGTGCGGTTGCTGGCCGAGCGCGGGTACCGGATCGGGGTGGTGGCGGCGCGGTCGTCCGCGGGGCAGGGGGTCGACGAGGGGCTCCTCTCGCGCGTGCCGGCGTCGGTGCGGGTCGTACGGTCGGGGTACGTCGATCCGTTCCGGGTGCTCTCCCGGTTGAAGGGCGCGGCGACGGCGGCCCGGCCGGCGCGGGGGATCATGCCGGTCGCCGGCGATCCGGCCCCGGGCGCGACGAAGGGCCCGGTCGGGTTCCGCCGCCTGCTCGACTGGACCAGCCGGTTCGTCACGCTCCCCGACCGCTACCTCTCCTGGGTCGGCGCGGCCCTCCTGCCCGCCGTCCGCCTGGCGCGCGAGGTCGACGCCGAGGTCCTCTACTCGACGGCGCCGCCGTACTCCGCCCACCTGCTCGGCCTCCTCCTCGCCGACGTCCTCGGTCTCCCCTGGGTCTGCGACCTCCGCGACCCGTGGACCCTGAACCCGTTCCACGCGAACCCGTACCCGAGCCTCGAGCGGTGCGACTCCGCGCTCGAGCGAGCGGTCCTCTCGCGGGCGCGCCGCGTCGTCCTGAACACCGAGCCGGCCGAGGCGCTCTACCGCGAGCGGTACCCGGAGCTCGACAAGTTCACGGCGATCACCAACGGGATCGCGCCGGAGATGCTCGACCTCCCGGCGGGGCCGGCGACGAACGGCCGCCTCGACCTCCTCCACGTCGGCGGGATCTACGGCCGGCGGTTCCCGGCCGGGCTGCTGCGCGGCCTCGAGCGGCTCCGGAGCACCGACCCCGGCGTGTTCGATCGCGTCGAGGTCGAGCAGATCGGCCCGGGCGGCGAACGGGAACAGCTCGAGGCGCTCGCCCGCGACCTCGGGATCTCCGAGCGGCTCCGGACGCAGGGTCCGGTGTCGCATCGGGAGGCGCTCGAGCGGTGCCGGGTCGCGAGCGGGCTCCTCCTGCTCGGCCCGAGCGGCGACGCGCCGGAGGTCCAGGTCCCGTCGAAGCTGTACGAGTACCTCGCGCTCGATCGGCCGATCGTGGCGCTGGCGAAGCGGGGCGGCGCGATCGCCTCGATCCTCGCCCGGGCCCGCCCGCGCTACGTCCTCGCCGACCCCGACGACCCGGCCGCCATCGCGGAGGCGCTGGTCCGGTTCGCGGCGGGGGAGTACGAGACGGAGGGGCCGCGGGACATCGGGCGGTTCGGCTATCCGTGGCTGACCGACCGGCTCGAGGAGCAGCTCGACCTCGCGGCGCGCGCGGGGAGGGCCTGACCCTTGCGCGACATCATCGTCTTCGCCGTCGTCTTCGGGGCGCTCCCGTTCGCGCTGCTCCGTCCGTACTACGGCCTCCTCCTGTTCACGTGGCTCGCGTACATGCGCGCGCCCGACCTGGCGTGGGGGCCGGCGCGGTCGTTCCGCTTCTCGCTGATCGTCGGCGCGATCATGTTCATCGGGTGGTTCCTGTTCGACAAGCGCCCGTTCATGCGGAAGGACCGGCGCAACGTCTTCATGATCCTCCTCGCGACGTTCATCGCGATCTCGTACCTCTTCTGCGCGGACGTGAAGACGCCGAGCAACGACG
>JAUIEL010000606.1 GCA_030428825.1 bacterium | reverse complement strand
ACCGGCTTTCTTCCATTCCCTCAGAATCGGGGTGAGCCGCGATCTCCCCTTCGACGAGGTCCGTCGGGATCGGGAGAGGGAGGGGGCAGAGAGCGCCTTTGAGCCAGCGACGCCCGAACCGACCCCGGCGAAGCCGCCGACGTGCAGCGGAGCGTCGCGAGTAGAGCGGAGCGGGCGGACCGTCCCGTCGCGAACGCCCCGACTTCGGTCCCGGCCCACCGCGCGACCGACACGCGTGCCGCCCGTGGAGCGGGCCGAACGCCCCCTCCCTCTCCCGATCCCGGCGGACCGTGGCCCCCGAACGCCCCGCGGCCGAACCCCCGTTCACCGCCCCGCGCGCAGCGGCACGCCCCGCGCAGCGGCCAAACGCTCCACGCGCAGTGGCCCTGCCCCGCGCAGTCGGTCAGAGGCCGCTGCGCAACTCGCTCGGCGAAGGACTCCTCCCCCGAGGGGCCGGGCCTGGCGGGCTGCCCACCCCTCGACCCGATTCTTGGGGATGGAGGGGAGGGCGGTAGGGACTCATGGATGCAGGACTCGGGGGGACGAGCTGGACCGGGGTTGCGCCTTCGGACGGGCCGGGGGTGGAATGAGCGCATGAGAACCGCGCACATCCTCGGCCCGATCTCCCTCGTCGCCCTCTCGGTCGGCGGAGCCGGCGCGGCGACGCCGCCGCCGGTCGTCGTGAAGAACCTCGGCCTCGCGTCGAGCGCCTCCCCGCTGCTCGATTCCGACACCTACGCGGTCTTCCGGGTCCTCGAGAACGCACAGGGTGCGGACCTCGACGGAGACGGTCTGCTGCAGTCCGCGGTCCATCACGTCCTCGACAAGGCGACCGGAATCGTGACTCCGCTCCCGCACGTCGCGGCCCCCCACCTCTCGGGGTCGACACTCGCGTTCTCGCGCTCGGAGAAGACGGCGCAGGCGGACCTCAACGGGGACGGGGACCAGCTCGACCACGTTGCGGCGGTGCTCGACCTGACTTCCGGTCTCGAGACGAGTCTCGGCCTCGCGAGCGGGGACGACGTGCTCGTTGGCGAGGTGCTCACGGACGGGGCCCTCGTGGCGCTCGCCGTCGACGAGTGGTCCCAGGGCGCCGCCGATCTGAACGGGAACGGCACGCCGTTCGAACGGGTGGTGCACGCGGTCGACCTCGCGACGGGCTCCGTCGTGAACACGACGTTCACGATCACCCCCACCCTCGGGCAATTCACGGTCTTCGGAGGCCGTTGGGTCGTCGCCCTCCGTTCCGAGGTCGAGGAGGGGCCGACCGACCTGAACGGCGACGGCGACACGTTCGACATCCTTCCATTCTTCCACGACGTGCAGACGGGGACCTCGACGTCGCTCGGCCTGTCCGTCGGTTTCAACTCGTTCGTGATCGACCCGCCTCGGATCGCGCTCCTCCCGTTCGAGGCGCCGGCGGACCTGAACGGCGACGGTGATGTCTCCGACCGCGTCCTGCACCTGATCGACCTCTCGACGGGCGCCGTCACCAACGTCGCCCTGCCGGCGATCGAGGAGTCGATCCGGTTCATCGGCGGCCGGCTCGTCTTCCTCGTCCTCGAGAACTCCCACGGGCAGACGGACCTGAACGGCGACGGCGACGCGATCGACCGGGTCCTCCACGTCCACGACCCGGCCACGGGGTTGACGACGAACCTCGCGCTCCACGTTCCGTTCGGAGCGACCGGCGACGCGAACCTCCTCGCCTTCTCGGTCCTGGAAGGCGCCGCCGATCTGAACGGCGACGGCGACCTGTCCGACCGCGTCCTCCACGTTCACCGCTTCTCCCCTCCGGGGACCACGAACCTCGGCGTGGCCGGCGACCCCGTGTGGTTGCATGCGAACCGCGTCGTTCTGCGGACCCCCGACCTCGCGATCGGCCCCGACCTCGGCGCATACGACGTCGTCGAGGACTCCCTGACGACACTCGGCATCTCGTACCCGCACACGGCCGCGGGCGACGGACCGCTCCTGGCGAACCTGGCCGGCCCCTCGGAGCAGATTCTCCGGATCCATCACGTTCCGACCGCGGCGACGATCGACGTGCCGCTTCCGACGACGTTCGCCAGGGTCAACGGCTCGACGGTGTTGTTCGAAGTCGAGGAGAAGGAGGTCGGACTCGCCGGAGCCGATCTGAACGGCGACGGCGACGTCCACGACCTCGTCCTCCACGTGGCGACGGTCGCCCCCTCGTCATGCGGATCGGTCGACTCCTACGGCGACGGCTGCGCGGGGCCGACGGCGCAGGTCCCCGAACTCGTGGTCACCGGTTGCCCCCGTCCGACGTTCACGCAGACCGTCTCCATCCTCCGCTCGCACAAGGCGGCGGTCGGCTTGATCCTCGTCGGGACGGCCCAGACGACCGTTCCGCTCGTCGGCACGGGCGGCTGTGTCCTTCGGGTCGGGTCGCCGCTCCCTTCGGCGATCGGCCCGACCCCCGTGGGATTCTTCGGGGAGTGGCACGCTCCGTTCGAGGTCCCCGCCGCGGCGACGGCGGGGACGGTCACGCTCCAGGCGTTCCTCGTCCACCCGGACGGCACGTTCGCGAACACGAACGGGGTGAGCGTGACGATCCAGCCGTAAGGGATCGGACGAGCCGCCGATCAGAGCGGCGTGACCATCCGGTACGTGTCCGTCGCCACGTACCCCTGCGGCCCCGACGGCGTCTGCACCCAGGCCTGCAGGAAGACCTCGACCGCCGGAGGGACGACCGCCGGCATCGACGCGGCGAGGAGCGTCTTCCCCGCGCCGTCGGTCGCGAGGCCGGGGAGGAAGAGGTCCGGGGTCGGGCCGAGGGTCCCGCCGAGGAGCGGCGTCGGCTGGTGGGACAGGCCGGCGATCCAGAACGTCGGGGCGGACGGGGTGGCGGCGTCGAGCTCGATCCAGAACGGATCGTCGGGGCAGAACGTCCCCTCGATCGCGAGGGTCGGGAAGCCTCCGGTCCCCGCGAGGCCGTCGGCGGCGTGGAGCGCGTGGAGCCACGACGTCCGGGTCAGGTCGTAGACGTACGCCGCCCCCGCGTTCGGGCCGAGGGTGGCGTCGAGCGGCGCTCCGAGCGCGAGCCGCGGGCCGGAGAGGGCGACGCACTCGCCGAGGCGGTTCGTCGGGGCGCTCAGCGGGTGGACGCCGCTCCCCGACGCGGGGACGAAGGCGTTGCCGTCGTCCTCGAAGGTGCGGAAGGTTCCGACGTTCGCGGTCGAGAACGAGCCGGCGTCCGCCGGGGAGGTCACGGCGGCGCGGCCCAGCCGAGCTCGCCCGCGGTGCCGAGCTCGATCGTGTCGGGCTGGTAGACCTGCCCGTCGAAGCGGAGGAACGCGAAGCCTCTGCCGGCCGACCCGATCGCGATGGCGTTCCCCAAGAGGTCGACCGCGCGGCCGAACCCGGCGCCGGTACCCGCGAGCGCGAAGGTCGACGGCGGGAGCGCGGCCCACGAGCTCCCCGTGCCGATGCGGTACGGGAAGACGCCGCCCGCGCCGACGACGCCGTTCACGTCGAGGCCGGGCGCCCCGACGACGGCCGCGACCTGGTCGATCGCCACCGCGGCCCCGTACCGCGCGCCGGCGGCGGTGCCCGGGTCGCCGAGCACCTGGATCGGCTGACCGATCCCCGACGACGTCATGAAGAAGACGTGCGCCCGCCCGCGGTCGGACGCCCACCCCGGCGCGCCGACGAGGTACCAGACGCCGTCGTGGTCGACCGCCGACCCGAACGCGGCGCCGGCGACGGGCGACGGAGAGTCGAGCGTCCAGATCGGGATCCAGGCGTTCGTCCCGTGGAGGAAGATGTGGACGCGACCGGCGCCGGCGAGCCCGTTCACCGTCTCGCCCGGCATCCCGACGAGCGCGACGCCGTACCTCACCGACACCGACGCGCCGAACCCGAGACCGACGCCCATCGTCACCGGCGGACCCTCGGGGAGCCACGACCCGTTCGACCACTTGAAGAACCGGACGGTGTCGGTGGCGGGAGAGCCGACGACCATGTGATCGCCGTCGATGTCGATCGAGCGGCCGAGCTCGGCGCCGGAACCGAGGAACGAAGTGAGTCGCGTGGGGTTGCATTGCGCCGCGGCGTGGTCGGCGCCGAGGGTGACGGTGGCGGTGACGGTGGCGGTGACGATGATCGAGGCGATGGTCGGGTGGCGAGGCATGGCGAGGCTCCGGGGGTATAGGAGAACACATTCGGCCGCTGCGCGGGGCGACGGCCACTTCGCGTGGAGCGTCGGGCCGCTGCGCGAGGCGACGGCCACTTCGCGTGGAGCGTCGGGCCGCTGCGCGGGGCGTGCCGCTGCGCGCGGGGCGGTGAACGCGTACGGGAGGGGAC
>JAUIEL010000605.1 GCA_030428825.1 bacterium | reverse complement strand
TGAGCCGCGACGAGGTGTTGGCCGAGATCGCCCGCGGCGTCGCGGCCTGCCGCAGCCTGTGCGCCGAGATCGAGTTCAGCGCCGAGGACGCCACCCGCACGGAGCTCGACTTCCTCCAGGAGGTCGTCGCCGCCGTCGTGGAACGGGAGGAGCCGTCGGACGGGCTGATGCGCCTGCGCGCCGAGGTCGCCCTCCTCCGGCGCGAGCTCGGCATCCTCGTCCCCGCGTCGAACCCCCCGCCGCCCGCCGCCGCCCCGCCGCGCGTGAACGACCGGTTCGCGCCGATCGAGGCGCGCCTCGTCCGGCAGGGGCTCGAGCCGGGCCTGCTCGACCGGCTCCTCACGATGATCGAGCGCGCCCCCACGAGCGAGGGGGACCCGATCGACCCGGCCCGGAGCGAGTACTGCCGCAACGCGCTCGCCGGCCTCCTCCCCGGGGTCGGCCCGCCCGGCGCCGGACGCGCGCGCTGCTTCGCGTTCGTCGGACCGTCGGGGGCCGGGAAGTCGACGACCCTCGCGAAGCTCGCCGAGCAGTCGGGCGCCGGCGGCCCGCGGCTCGGGCTGGTCAGCCTCGACGGCGGTCGCCCCGGCGGGACCGAGGTGCTGGCGCGGACGGCCGAGCGCCTGAAGCTCCCGTTCGCCGAGGCGCGCGGACCGCAGGGCCTCCTGCGCGCCCTCGAGTCGATCGGGACGACCGACCGGATCCTCGTCGACACCGCGGGGCTCGGCCCGCGCGAGAGCGCCGCCCTCCACGTGCTGCGCGAGAAGCTCCGCGGCGCGCCGGTCGGGGTCCACCTCGTCCTCCCGGCGAACCTCGAGGCCGAGTCGCTCGCCCGCGCGGCCCGGTCGTTCCGCGAGCTCCGTCCGTCGGCGATCGTCTTCACCAAGCTCGACGAGACCGAACGCCTCGGGAGCCTGATCAACCTCCCCGCCGCCCTCGACCTCCCGGTCGCGGCGCTCGCGCACGGCCCGTCGCTCCGCGGCGACCTCACGCCCGCGTCGCGCCACCTGATCGCGGACCTGGTCCTCGGCCGGCGGCGGCCGCTCGGAGGGCGCGACGGGTGAGCGATCCGAGGGTCGTCTGGACGGTCCGGGGGTTCGCCGGGGGGTTCGCCCTCGGCCTGATCCTCGCGTTGGCGGCCCACTCCCGCCCCGAGGTCGCCCTGCTGCGCGGTCTCGGCGCCGCGGCGGTCCTCTCCCTGGTCGGTCTCCTCGCCGCGGCCCTCAACCGAACTCCTCCATCTGCCGATGAAGGAGACGGCGTGACTCCATGACGGACCGGTCCGACACCCTCCTCCCCCCGGTCGCCGGCGGGATCCTGGACGAAGCCGCCCGGAACGAGCTGGCCGTTCGCCACCTCGATCTGGTCGGTCGGGTGGTCGGCCGTCTCCCGATCGCCATCCCCTCGTCCCTCGACCGGGACGACCTCCTGAGCGTCGGGAACCTCGGGCTCCTGACCGCCGCCCGGACGTTCCAGCCCGGACGCGGCGCCTCGTTCCGGACGTTCGCCTACATGGCGATCCGGGCCGCGATCCTCGACGAGCTGCGACGGAACGACCCCCTGCCGCGCGGCACCCGGGGCCGGCTGAAGCAGCTCCGGGACGTCGAGTCGCGCTACCGCTCCCACGAGGGCCGCCTGCCGCTCCCGGACGAGATCGCGAAGGAGCTCGAGATCTCCGCCGAGGACGCCGTCGTCCTGCTGAACCAGGCCGAGACCGAGCGACTCCTCCGGAGCGAGAGCGGCGAGGTGAACTCGGGCGAGCTGTTCGAACCGGTCGACCCCGACGGGGCGGCCCCCTCCGACGGCGCCGAGCGGACGGAGGAGCTGGAGCGGGTCGAGGGCGCGATCCGCGCGCTCTCCGACCGCGAGCGCCAGGTCGTCGTCCTCTACTTCTCCGAGGGTCTCTACCTGAAGGAGATCGGCGAGACGCTCGGCGTGACCGAGTCGCGGGTGAGCCAGATCCTCACCTGCGCGCAGCGGAAGATCCGCGTGAAGGTGGAGAGCAGGAAGGTGAAGACCGATGAGTGACGAGAACGCCGCCGACCGCGCCGAGCCGGGCCGGATCCTCCGCGCCCTGCAGGAGACCGCGAGGGCGGAGCTCCCCGAGTTCGGAGACGACGCGTCCCCGTCGAACCCGCTCGAGCAGGACCTCGGCGCCCCCCGCTCCGCCGCCCCGCCGCCGGGCGCGTCCGCCGCCGGCGAGCCGACGCTCGAGGTCGAGCGGGACGGCGACCACGTGCGCCGCATCATCGCGGTCTGCTCCTGCGGCCGGAAGATCGACATCCAGTGCGACTACGACGCGGCCGCGCCCCGCGACGCGAGCGCCGCCGCGAACGACGGAGGAGCCCCGACATGAACCGAGTCCTCGCCACCCTCGTCCCGCTGGCGGCCCTCGCCACCGCGTCCGGATGCCGCCTCGCGCCGCCGCCGGAGTCGACCCCGTCGTACGAGGCCGCCCCGGACCCGAACGAGCGGTTCGCGGTCAAGCGGGAGGCGGCCCCGCTCCAGCAGCAGGCGAAGACGACCCTGCTGGAGGAGAACGAGAAGCTCCGCGACATGGTCGGACGGACCCTCTCCGAGAAGCGGGCGGTCGAGCGCGAGCTCGAGAAGTCCCGGATCACGGCCGAGGACCTCGGCGACCGCTCCACGCAGCAGCAGGACGCGATCCAGGCGCTGACCGACCAGGTGCAGGGCCTGACGGAGCGCCTCGCGACCGCCGAGCGGCGGGCCGACACGCTGGAGAAGGAGCGGAAGGCGCTCGCCGAGATGTTCGCGGCCGAGAAGCGCCAGCGGCTGGCGTTCGAGAAGGAGATCCTCGAGCGCGAGATCGCGGAGCGGACCTTCGCGAAGGATCGCAAGTGATCCGCGCCGGCCTCCCCCTCCTCCTCGCGGCGGCCGTCGGCGGCTGCGCGACCGTCGAGTCGGCGTACCGGACGTTCCTCGAGGACCACGTCTACGAGTACCCGCTCCCGCCGCCGCGCGCCTTCCGCGACAGCAGCATCGACTACGGGATGGTCCGGCGCGTGCTCGCGCTGCCGCTGATCGACGAGAGCGGCCACGGGGCCCCGACCGTCCTCGTCTCCGAGGCGCTCGGAGACTCGATCGCCCGCCTCCGCCGCTTCGACGTCGTCCGCCCGAACGCGACCGACGCGGCGCTGAAGGCGGACGCCGGCCCGCTCGCGTCGGGACGCATCCCCGTGTCGACGATCATCGACCTCGGCCGGCGCTACGGCGTCGACGCCGTCCTGTTCGGGACGATCTCGCGCTACCGGCCGTACTCCCCGCCCTCGCTGGCGATCGGCGCCTCGCTGATCGACGTCCACACCGGCAAGGTCCTCTGGTCGGTCTCCGACTTCGTCGACGCCACCGACTCGAAGACCGCGGTCTCGATCGAGCACTGGTTCGACGAGAACGCGGCGGAGGACGGGACGGTGTTCGACCGGGAGATCGTCTCGACGTCGCCGCGCTGGTTCGCGCGGTTCGCGTCCGACCGCGTCGCCGGCACGCTCGTCTCCGCGCCCTGACGAACGCCCCGCCCCCGCGCGCTCGACGCGAGGAGCGGGCCGGGCGTTCGCGCGCGGGATCGTCGCGGATCAGAGGGAGTCGAGCAGCCGGCGGGCGGCGGCGCGGATCGCGTCGTCGTCGTTCGCCCGCGCGAGCAGCTCGTCGCGGCGGGCCCGAACGTCCTCGAGCCGGTTCGCGAGTTCGGCCTTCGAGCGGCCGACGGTCTCGTCGATGAACGCGGAGACGTCGGTCTCGATGCGATCCTCGGCGCCGACCGACACGTCGCTCCCGGCGCGGCGGCGCGAGTCGTCGGTGCGGCTCGTCTTCCGGGCGTCGGCGCCCCGATCGACTTCGGGTCGCGAAACGTTGTGCGGGCGGTTGACCTTCATGGGACGGCTCCTGACCGGACCACCTTTGTATTTCGACCGTCCGCGAGGGGACTCCAGAGGAAAAACCGCTCCGACGCGCGGAAACCGACGATCGCCTCGCCCCGGCCTTCGCGACGCGCAGCTTCTTCTCCCGTCGCGCCGGGGACCGGAAACGGTTTCCGCCGGCCCTCCCCCGCCGCCGTCCGACGGCCGCGCCGCCCGGCTTCGCGAACCACTGTCCCTCCATGACTTACGGCGCCGATCGACCCTTGGATCCGGACGGGCACGCGCGTTGCCCTGGTGCGGCCCTCGGGAGACGACGCATGACGTCCGACATCACGACCCTCGAACCGACCGCCCGGAAGACCGCGCCGGACGCCGCGCGTCCCGGGCCCGATCCAGCGAAACCACCGGATCGACGTCATCCGCGCTTCCGCCGCGTGCTGCTGCTGGGCG
>JAUIEL010000604.1 GCA_030428825.1 bacterium | reverse complement strand
CTACGCCGGCGACGGAATCTCCGCCTTCGGGACGGGTCGGAACGGAATGGGGCGAAACCTGCTTCGATTCCGTCGATACACTCCCCAGGTCTCGCCGAACGCGATTCCGGCGGCCGGCGGGGAGGCTCGGATCGAGCGGTCTCCCGTCGGGGATCGAAGGGAAGGAAGCGTTCGCAGAGAAGGGGAGCCGCCGTGGGGAGCACGCCGTTGCCGCATCGTCTCGTGTCGCCGTCGATCGCGCTCTGGGTCGGACTCGGTCCGTTCGGAGTCGCCGCGGCGGGGGCCGCGCCGTTGGAGCCGCAGCTCGACGTCGACGTCGAGCCCGTCGTCCTGGAGCTCGCGCCGGCCGTCGCGTTCTCGGTCGTCGCGCAGGGGGTCGACCTGCCGCCGTTCCGGTTCGAGGTGCGGTTGAACGACGTTCCGATCGGGTCGCTCGTCACCATCGAGTCGGGCGGCGAGTCGTGGGTCGATCGGGACGGCGACGGCGTCGTCGAGGCGTACGACGGTTCGTACCGGGTGCAATGGAACGGCGTCGATCCCGCGCCGGGCGACGTGGTGTCGATCACGGTCGCGGCGACGTCCCCGACGGGCGACGTGATCGCGCGCGACGCCGCCTCGATCGAGGGGCACCTCGAGGCGTCGCTGACCGACTTCGTCGAGGGGGCCGGGACGGCGACCGCGCCGGCGGTCCTCGCGGTGCTGACGCACGAGGCGCCCGTGACCGCGCAGTCGCTCCGGATCGTGCTGGACGGCGTCGACGTGAGCGCGCTGGTGAACGTCACCGGACCGATCACCGTCGACGACATCCCGTCCCCGTCCGACCCGTCGGTCGTGCACTATCGCTTCCAGCACTACGAGCTCGACCTCTCGCCGATCGCCCCCGCGGCCGGGAGCACGGTCCAGGTCGAGGTGACCGCGTACACGCCGGTCGGGCCGACGGCCTCGATGACGTCCGCCGTCGCGGTCGCGCCGGCGAACCTCGATCCGTGGCAGGAGTGGGCGGTCCGGCACTTCGTCGAGCGCCTGAAGCTGAAGGAGGACGGCGGGAAGGTGAAGCTCGGGGACGGCGTCACGCCGTGCCAGGTGAAGGCCGCGATCGAGCAGCTTCAGCAGAACCTCGACCCGGACCAACCGGAGCACCCGGAGAACCCGCCCGCCGGTCCCGGCGAACCGGGGAAGCCGACCGAGAAGTCGAACAAGAAGTTCCCCGCCGGGCAGAAGTCGCTCGATGTGAACGGGATGTCGGTCATCGTCTCCGCGGGCGCCGGGGGGAAGGCCGCGAAGGCGAGCGGATCGGCGGACCTCGTCGTCGCCGCGGGAGGCGACTCCACCGGGAGCGGCAAGAACGGCGGCGACGCCACGGCCACGAACCGGCAGGCGGGCGGCCTCGCGGTCGCGGCCGGCGGCGACGGCGACTTCGCCGGCGCCGAGGCGGGGAACGGCGACGCCACCGCCAACGACGACAAGGGGACCGCGCTCGCGATGGGCGGCAACTCGCAGCCGTCGTCGAACACGACGCCGAAGAACCCGGGAGACGCCGAGGCGCACTCGGGGACCGAGAACGGCCATGTGAACGGCGCGCCCGCGACCGGCGGCGGCGCCTACGTGATGGTCGGCGAAGCGATCGGCTCCGGCCACCTCGACTGCTGATCGTCGACGGCCGTCGAATGCTGACACGAGACCCCGCCGAGCCGTCCCGCTCGGCGGGGTCTCGTGCGTCTCGCGCGTTCCCTCTCCTCCGCTACGGCTGCACCGTCAGCGACAGCGCGTTCGACGCGGAGTGACCGGCGGGCGCGCAGGCGTCGGGCCACGCGAACTGCAGGCACGCTCCGAGGCCGATCAGCGACGGGTTCGCGGGGAGGGGGAGCGGGACGCGCGCCACGCCTTCCGCGTCGCTGCCGACGGCGAGCTGCAGGAACGGCTGGGTCGTGTCGAAGTAGAGCGCCGCGCCCGCGCCGAAGACGGGGATCGCCACGCAGCCGACGCCGAGGAACAGGAGACCCGTCGCGCCGGCCGGCGCGTGGGTGCACGTCAGGCCGAACCAGGCGTTCCCGATCCGCGGCGTCCCCGTCACCCCGATCGCCAGCGGGCCGTCGCAGCCGGGCGTCGAGGCGCCGTGCTTCTCGGCGCCGACGGGGAGGAGGTCGAGCCGGGTCAGGAACGCGTCCTGGTTCCCGTTGCGCGAGAGGTCGTACGCGCCCGAGGTGGTCGGGAAGTCGTTCGAGCGCGTCGATCCGGCGACCGTCGCCGCGCCGGTGGCGTCGAGCTCGAGGAAGTAGTAGGCGTAGTCGTACCCGGTGGCCCCGCCGAGGTACGTCGCGTACAGGAGCTGGTCCGCGCCGCTCCGGGCGGGATCGAGACGCGCGACGTAGGCGTCGTACGGCCCCTCCGGACCGGTGCCGCCGCCGAACGACGCGTCGTACGTGCCGTCGGTCACCGGGAAGTCGAGCGAGCTGACCGCGCCGGCGAAGGTCACCATCCCCGCGTCGACCGCGAGCGCGTTCACCCCTTCGTTGCACGTGCCGCCGAGGAACGTGGCGTACGTGACGTTGCTCCCGGTCGGGTCGAGGCGCGCGACGTACGCGTCGGTCGGCGTCGGGTCGGCGGCGGTGCATCCTCCGCCGTTGAACGTCGTGTCGTACGCCCCGGCGGTGACCGGGAAGTCGGCGGACTCCGTCCAGCCCCCGACGATCACCTGTCCGGCGGCGTCGACGGCGAGCGCGTTCAGGTTGTCGAAGCCGGAGCCGCCGAGGTACGTCGCCCAGACGACCTGGTCGAGCGCGGGGTCGATCCGGACGACGAAGCCGTCGTCCACACCGCCCCCGTGCGTCGTGTCGAACGCGCCGGCCGTCGTCGGGAGGTCGGTCGACGCGGTCGGTCCGGCGAGGATCACCGCGCCGCCGGGGAGGAGCGCGAGGCCGCGCGCGAACTCGTTGTCCGAACCGCCGAAGTACGTCGCGTACAGGAGCTGCGCGGCGGCGGGGAGGCTCGGGTCGAGGCGGGCCAGGAAGACGTCGCCGTTCGGGGACCCGCCGGCGAACGTGGACGCGTTCGTGGCCGGGAAGTCGGTCGACGCGGTCAGTCCCGCCACGGTGATCCGCCCCGCGGCGTCGACGGCGACGGGGATCGCGTGTTCGCGCCCGGTCCCGCCGAGGTACGTCGCGTACGTCAGCGCGCTCCCGGTCGCGTCGAGTCGGGCGACGAACGCGTCACGGTCCCCCCCCTTCGCGGTCTGGTACGCGCCCGCCGTGGTCGGGAAGTTCAGCGAGTCGGTCCGGCCGGCGACCACGACCTCGCCGGCCGCGCCGAGGGTGATCGAGTTCGGGCGGTCGGTGCCGGTCCCGCCGAGGAAGGTCGACCAGACGAGCTGCGCCGCGCCGGAGAGGCTCGGGTCGAAGCGGGCGACGTAGGTGTCGGTGATGCCGAACTGGCTGTTGATCGTCGTGTCGAACGCTCCCGGGGTGGTGGGGAACGCGGCCGACGTCGTCTCGCCGGTGACGGTGACGCGCCCCGCGTCGTCCCGGGCGATCGCCCAGGCGGAGTCGTTGCCGGTGGTGCCGAGGAAGGTCGACCACTCGAGGCCCGGATCGATGACGAGCTCGAGCGACCGGTCGAGCTCGCCGACCGCGAAGCCGTACCGCCGCTCGTCGATCAGGCGGAACCGGCACGCGACCGGCCGACGCCCCCCGGACGGCTCGACCTGCCAGGTCACCGGAGCGCTCTGCCGTACGGTCCCGGCGGCCGTGTGCATCGCGAGCCCGCCGTCCGGCTCGAGGGAGAGGCGCTCGATCCCGTCGCAGCGGATCACCACCTCGGCCGGGTCGGCGCCCGCCGCGAGGAGGACGTCGTACGCGAGCCGGCCGGCCCGCTCGCGCACCTCGAGGTCGACGCCCGGCCGGACCCCGGCGTAGCGGACCGAGGTGAACGACGGCACGTCCGTCGCCCACCGCCCCGGATCGTCCCCGAGGAAGTAGGAGGTGCGGGACGGCAGCCGGGACCGGCCGTCGAGCCGGACGTCGTCCGCCGCCCCTTCGAGGGTCAGGAAGACGTTCGCGCCGCCCGCCCGGCCGGCCGGGTCGAGTCGCGGGCCGAGGACGAGTCGCAGGCCGTCGTCGACCAGGAACGCCGTCGTTCCGGCGTGACGCACCGCGTACCGGGCGCGGGCGTCCCACTGTCCCCGGTTCTCGACGAACGCGAGCGGCCGGGCGAGGGGGGGCGAGGCCGGCGGCGCGGGGGCGGTCGTCGACGTCAGGGCGAGCAGGACGAGGGATTCGATCGGCATGGGGGGACCTCCGTTCTCACGAGCCCGGGCCCGGCGACGGCGCGGGCCCGGGG
>JAUIEL010000603.1 GCA_030428825.1 bacterium | reverse complement strand
AACCTCTCGCTCGGCAAGGCGATCCTGAACGCCGCGTCGCTGAACAAGCGCTCGAAGAAGATCAAGAGCCTGATCAACAGCTTCCGCTATCCGCGTCTCGGCCCCGGCCAGATGTGGGAGGTCTGCCGCGACAAGATCCGCAACTTCGGCAGCCGCGTGCTGATGAACCATCACGTCCGGGGCGTGGAGCTCGAGAACGACCGCGTGCGGGCCGTCCGCGTGATGACCGAGGACGGCGAGAAGCGCTTCGAGTTCGATCACGTGATTTCGACGATGCCCGTGAAGCATCTCGTCCGCGCGTTCGAGCCGTCGGTCGAGCCCGACATCGCCGAGGCGGGTGACGGCCTCAAGTACCGCGACTTCCTCACGGTGGCGCTGATGGTCCGGCAGGAGAAGCTGTTCCCGGACAACTGGATCTACATCCACTCGCCCGACGTCCAGATGGGACGGATCCAGAACTTCAAGAACTGGTCGCCGGACATGGTCCCCGACGCGTCGAAGACCTGCCTCGGCCTCGAGTACTTCGTGTTCGAGGGGAACGAGCTCTGGAACTCGCCGGACGACCGGCTGGTCGAGCTCGGCGCGGCCGAGGTCGACAAGCTGAAGCTCGCGTCGAAGGGGGACGTCGAGGACGGGACCGTGGTCCGGATGCCGAAGGCGTACCCGGTCTACGACTCGAAGTTCCAGGCCGCGGTGCAGACGCTCCGGAGCTGGTTCACCGAGGCGCTCCCCGACGTGCAGCCGGTGGGGCGAAACGGCCAGCACCGGTACAACAACCAGGACCACTCGATGCTGACCTCGGTCCTCGCGGTGAGGAACATCCTCGGCGAGCGACACGACGTCTGGAACGTCAACGAGGACGAAGAGTATCACGAGACGATGGACCGGGGCGTGCCGCGGCGCGTCTCCGATCCACCCTCGACGCCGGCCACCACGTGATCGCACCGCAAGCCCGAGGCGGACCATGAACGAAGATCGCCCCTCCGAACGACAGCTCGTCTTCGGCCTCGACGCGGCCGAGTGGCGGCTGGTGAAGCGACTCGCCGACGAAGGGAAGATGCCGACCTTCAAGGCGCTGATGGAGCGCGGCGCCAGCGGTCCGCTCCGGACCACCGCGGGCCAGCTCCCGGACACGGTCTGGTCGTGCATCTACGGCGGGCGGAACCCGGCGACGTTCGAGAAGCACTTCTACGTGCAGTACGACGCCGGGACCCGCGATCTTCGCCACGTCAAGGACGACGCGTTCACCAAGCGGCCGTTCTGGGACGTCCTCTCCGACGCGGGGCGGAAGGTCGGCGTGGTCGACGCGGTGAAGTTCACGACGTCCGAGCGGCTGAACGGCTTCCAGCTCACGAACTGGGGCGCGCACGCCACGAAGGCGCCGCGCTCGTCCGTTCCGGCCGACCTGTTCGATCTTGTCGTCGATCGGTTCGGGATGCACCCGGTGCAGGACTGCGACAAGGTCGACGCCGACAAGCCGGCGCAGCTCCTCGACCTGAAGCGGCGCTGCGTCGAGGGCGTGCGCCTGCGCGGCGAGGTGAACCGCTGGCTGATGACCGAGCGCGAGTGGGACGTCCTGTTCCTCTGCTACTCCGAGCCGCACTGCATCGGCCATCACTTCTGGCACTGGGCCGACCCGTCCCACCCGCGCCACGGCGACGCCGGCGAGCCGGGGCTGAAGGACGCCGTCGAGGCGGTCTACGTCGCGATGGACGAGGAGATCGGGAAGACGATCGAGCTCGCCGGGGACGACGTCCAGGTGATGATCGTCGCCGGCCACGGCATGGGCTCGCTCTATCACGCCTCGTGGAACCTGCAGGAGATGCTCGACCTCCTCGGCTTCGGCCGCGGGCCCGCGTCGCGCGTCGACGCGTCCGCCCCGAAGAAGGCGAGCACCAGCTTCTGGCGGAAGCTGAAGATGGTCGTGCCCGGCCGCGTGCAGTACGCCATCAAGGGACTGCTGCCGCAGTCGATGCAGGACGAGCTGATCTTCAAGTGGTACGCGGGGAACCGCGACTGGGCCGGCCGCCGCGCGTTCCCTGTCCCGAACAACGACGCCGTCGGCGCGATCCGCGTATCGGTGAAGGGGCGGGACAAGGGCGGGGTCGTGCCGCCGGAGGAGTACCGCGCGGTCTGCGAGGAGATCAAGGCGGCGCTCGAGGAGCTGACCGACCCGGCGACCGGGAGGAAGGTCGTCGACGAGGTCGTCCTCTGCCGGGACCGCTTCAAGGGGGAGTTCGAGGAGTTCCTCCCCGACCTGACGGTGCATTGGAACGCGTCGTTCCCGTGGAGCGCCGTCGAGTCGCCGCGGTTCGGGACGCTCGAGCTGACGAACCAGGACGGCCGGACCGGCAGCCACACGGCGCACGGTTTCTGCATCGTGGCCGGGCCGCACGTCCCGGCCGGCCGCGAGCTCGAGGGGCGTTCGATCTACGACATCGCTCCGACCATCCTCGCGACGGCGGGGGTCGACGTCCCGGCGGAGATGGAGGGCGAGCCGCTCCCGGTGCTCGGCGGCGCGGTCTCGGTATGACCGGGGAGGGGGGGAGCACGGCGGAGGCGGAGCGCGTCGAGGTCGAGGCCGGCGAGGCGGACGAGCCGGCGCGCACCGAGCTCGCCCGTCGCCGCGGCCGCGACCTCTCGTGGACCCTCTTCGGAAAGCTCGCCGCCACCGGCGCCAACACCCTCCTCGTCCTCGCGCTCGCCGTGAAGGACCTGATGGACGCCGCGACGTACGGACTGTTCGTCGCGACCATCGGCGCCCAGCTCGCGCTCAGCCGCCTGATCCTCCTCGGCGTCGACCAGGGGATGATCCGCCTCTACACGCTCGACGACCTGAAGCGGCGGCCGGAGCTGGTCCTGTCGGCCGGCCTCGCGTCGTCGCTCGTCCTCTCGATCCCCGTCCTCCTCGTCGGGTTCGTCGCGGCGCCGTTCGAGCCGCGCGGCTGGAGCACGACCGTCGTCCTGTCGGTGGCGCTCGGCGCGGTCGGGGTGGCGCTGTTCGACTACGGCGTCGCGTCGCGCCTCGCGCGCCTCCGCTACCGCCGCGCCGCGATCGTCCAGGCGTCGATGCCGGTGGTCCGGTTCGCCGGCACGCTGGCCGCGGTCCTCTTCTTCCCGAGCCGTCCGGAGATCGCGTTCGGAGTCTACGCGGGGACGGCGCTCCTGTTCGGCGCGGCGCTCTCGGCCCGGACCGCGCACCGCACCACCGAGTGGCCCGACGGCGCGCTGGTCCGCCGACTGCTCCGGTACTCGAAGTGGCTCGGCGCCGCCGACGTCTCGATGATCCTGTGCCAGATCATCGGCCTGTTCCTGTTGCGCGGACTGGAGCGCGACGTCGAGGCGGGCGTGTTCGGCTTCGCCCAGCAGGTCTTCCTCGGGTACTTCGCGGTCTTCCTCGCCTTCTACCAGACGATCCTCCCCCGCGCGGCGCGGCTCGAGTCGATCCGGGAGCTCCCCGCCTTCCTCGGGAGGTGGACGAAGATCGGGGCCGGCCTCGCGCTCGGGTGCGCGGTCTCCGCGCCGGTCCTCGCCTGGCTGATCGGCCTCTACATGGAGAACGAGGCGCTCCGCCCGTTCCCGGCGCCCTTCTTCCTGATGACCGGGTTCGCGATGGTGCTGATCCTCGAGGCGCCGCTGTCGGTGGCGTGCCAGTACCTGCTGCTCCCCCAGCTGCAGGTGCTGAACCTCGCGCTCCGGTGCGCCGCGATCCTCGGCCTCGGACTCTGGCTCGCCCCCGACCACGGCGCGGTCGGCGCGGGCGTCGCGCAGGTCGTCGGGTCGGTCGCGTCGATGCTCGTGCTCGTCGCGCTCCTCCTCGTGGTGGTGAAGCGCCGTCTGAAGGAAGCCTGACCGATGTGCGGGATCGCGGGGCTCCTCCGTCTCGGGGACGAGGCGCTGGTGCGGCGGATGACGGACGTGATGGCGTACCGCGGTCCGGACGACTCGGGCGTGGCGACGTTCGGCGACTGCGTCCTCGGGCACCGCCGGCTCTCCATCCTCGACCTCTCGGACGCCGGACACCAGCCGATGGTCACGGACGACGGCGCGTACGCGATCGTCCACAACGGCGAGGTGTACAACTTCCTCCTCCTGCGGGCGGAGCTCGAGCGACAGGGGGTCCGGTTCCGGACCGGCACGGACACCGAGGTCCTGTTGGAGGGGTACCGCGCGTGGGGGCTCGACCTCCTGCGGCGGATCGACGGGATGTTCGCGTTCGCGCTCTGGGACGATCGGGACCGCCGGCTCCTCCTCGCCCGCGACCGGACCGGCATCAAGCCGCTCTTCTACCGGGTCGACGGAGACTCGCTCGAAGAGCGGCTTGATGCCGGTCCGG
>JAUIEL010000602.1 GCA_030428825.1 bacterium | reverse complement strand
CGGCGAGAAGACGGGCCGGTACCCGGCGGCCCGGACGGCGAGGCGCGCCTCCCCGTCCGGAAGTCGCGCGAGCACGAACCGGCCGTCCTCGGCGGATTCCGTCGTCTCGAGCAGATCGACGCCACGGCTCAGGACGACCCTCGCCCCGCCGACCGCGCGGCCCGTGGACGCGTCGACCACGCGGCCCGTCACGCGACTCGTCGAGGCGAGGACGAGGTCGACGCTCGCCGGGGAGGGGCCGGCCGCGAACGGCGCGGAGACCTCCGTGACGTACCCCGGCGCCGTCGCGGTGATCCGGTACGACGCGTCGGGCCCCGGCGCGGTCGCCCACGGCGAGCGGTCCGGTCCCGGGAGGCTCTCGAACGCGAACCGGCCCCGGTCGTCGGTGGTCGTGCTCGGGTGCGCGTCCGCGGCCGTGCGTGCGGCGTCGTCCACGCGCCCGTCTCCCAGCCGGACGACGGCGCCGGCGAGCGGGAGTCCGTCGACGTCGCGGACGGAGCCGCGGACGGAGGGCCCGCCGCGCGGCGAGAGGACGAGCGTCGGCTCGGTCGAGGTCCCCGCCTCGATCTCGAGCTCGACACGCTCGGCGAAGCGACCGTCCGCCCTCGCGGCGACGACGGCCGTCCCCAGCAGTCCCGTCAGCGCGAATCGGCCGTCCTCGTCCGAGGTCGTCCGAACGGCGAGCGGGCCGAAAGTGTCGAGGAGGGCGTCGATCGGTCCCGTCGTCTCGAGATCCAGCCCGACGACCTCCGCGCCGGCGACGGCACGGCCCTCGGGGGTGACGACGCGCCCGTCGACCCGGCCCGTCTCGAACGCCTCCAGGCGCACGGAGACGACCCCCTGGTCCGAGGCGTGGAGGACGGGCCCCGGAGCGCTCCCCGAGGACCGGACCTCCTCGGCGACCGGACCCCAGGCGTCGCCGACGAAGAGCGCCCGCGGTCCGGACCGGCGCTCGGCGGTGCGGGCGACCACGGCGAAGACGCCGGACGGAAGGGTGGCGACCTCGAACCGTCCGTCCGCGTCGCTTCGAGTCGATCGGGTCACGGTGCGGGAGGTCGGTCGGGCCGCCGGCTCGCTCGCCGGGGAGCCGAGCACGTACACCTCGGCGCCCGGGACGGGCGCGCCGGTCGCCGCGTCGACCACGACGCCTCCGAGGCGGGGTGCCGCGACGGGGGAGACCTCGCGCTCGGGGGCGACCGCGGGAGCGGCGGCGGGGGACGCTGCGAGAACGGCGGGCGTCGGAGCGGCGGCGACGCTCTCCCCGGCCGTGCGAGGAGCCGTCGCGGTCGGCGCGTCGGGCTCGGAGAACCACGCGAAGCCCAGGACGCCGAGGACGACGAGGAGCGCGGCCGCGAGTCCGGGCGCGAGCCAGACGGGGATCGAGGAGAGCGCGGAGGCGGCGGCGACCAGGAGGCCCGCGCGGGCCGGGTCCGCGAGCGCGATCGGCGCCAGGACGGTCGCCCACGCGGCGCGGTCCTCTCCGTGCTCCGCGTCGAGCCTCCGCCGCAACCGCTCGAGACCGCGCTTGAGCCGCGTGCGGACCGTCTCGACCGGGACGGAGAGCCGGGCGGCGACCTCCCGCGGGGGGAGGTCCTCGTAGTACCGGAGGAGGACCGTCGAGCGGTACGGCTCGTCGAGCGAGAGCACCGCGTCGACGACGCGCCGGCGGACGGCCTCCCGCTCGACGATCGTCGCCGCCGACGGGGCGCCCTCGGCGCGGGCGGTGGCCCGCTCGCGGGTGACGCGGGCGGCGGCGCGCCGGTGCTCCTGGCGGACGCGATTCCGCAGGACGGTGGCGAGCCAGGCCCGGGGACGCGACGCGTCGCGGGGCGGGCTCTCGAGCGCCGAGGTCCAGGTCTCCTGCACCACGTCGTCGACGCGGTTCGGGTCGGACAGGAGGCCGCGCGCGAGAGCGCGCACGAACTCGGCGTGGACGAGGAGGGCGGCGGCGGACTTTTCGGTCATCGTTCGGTTCTCCGAGCGGCTTCGAGGTCGCGGTCGGAATGCGACCGGACCGGGAATCGGTTCGGGGAACTCGAGGAACATAGCGGGGCCGAGGGGATCGACGGCGGCCGGCGGCCCGGCCGGGGAAAGAGGATCCGCGATGTTTCGAGGATTCCGTGTCGCCGTACCATGGCGTTCCCGCTCGCTCGCCGGGGGGCGATCGACCGCCCCCGACCCGTCGTGGTCTCGTCCGCCGAGGGAGAGAAGAGATGAACCGAACGATCGTCCGCCTGTCCGCCGCCGTCCTCCTCGCCGCGCCCGCCTCCGCGGCCGTCCACGTCGTCGACGACGACGGCGGGGCCGGTGTCGGCTTCACCGACCTGCCGGCCGCGGTGGCGGCGGCGGCGGACGGCGACCTGATCCTGGTGAAGACGGGGACCTACTCCGGCTTCACGATCGCCGACAAGGCGTTGGTGATCACGGCCGACCTCGGGCAGGCCGTGAGCGTCACCGGAGCGGTGATCGTGCAGAACGTCTCCGCGGCCAAGCAGGTCGCGATCCACGGACTCGACGTCGACGCGAACCACGGCGGCGAGGCCTTGATCCTCTCGGTGAACGACGGGCCGATCTTCGTCGAGGAGAGCACGTTCGTCGGGAGCGGCATCCCGCTGTTCCAGTCGGCGCACGGGGCGCGGGTGTCGTCGACGGCGAACGCGACGTTCGTCGACTGCGGGTTCTCGGTCGGCTTCGGCTCCGGCGGCGTGGCGGGGCTCCAGATCGCGCAGAGCAGCGTCCACCTGTACGGATGCACGATGGTCGGCGGCGACCAGCCGCTCGACCAGCTCCCCGGCGGGGACGGCTGCCAGATCGTCGGAGGGTTCCTGTTCGCGTCCGACTGCGCCTTCTTCGGCGGCACGGGGGGGAAGGGGACGCCCCCCGTCCTGTTCCAGCCGTGCACCGACGGCGCGCAGGGCGGGCACGGTCTGCACCTGCCGATCGGGTCGCCGACGGCGAAGATCGTCGACTGCTCGTTCACCGGCGGGGCGGGCGGGGCGCCGACCGACGCCGCGTGCAACGTCGGGCCGAGCGGGAACGGACAGCAGGTCCCGACCGGGACGCTCACCGAATTCGATCTCCCGGCGCGGACGTACGACATCCCGTCGCCGGTGCGCGAGGGGACGACCGGATCGATCACGCTCGCCAGCGACCCGGGCGAGTTCGTCTGGCTCTTCTTCTCCGTCTTCCAGGCGCCGTCGTACGCCGACACGATCCGCGGGACGCTCCTCCCGGGGACGCCGCACATCGTGATCTTCCTCGGCGCGCTCCCCGGCGGGTCGATCACGTTCAACGTGCCGGTGCCGGTCGAGCCGTCGACGCAGTCGTTCGCCCTGATCGAGCAGGCGGTCTACTACACGCCGGCGAAGGGGTTCCAGGTGTCGAACCCGCGGCTCGGCGTCGTCCTCGACCAGTCGCTGTGAACGGCGCGTCGTCCTCCGCCGCGTCCCGCCGGTGAGGCTCTCCGGTGCCGCGCTCGCGTCGTTCGCGCTCGTCGGCGTCGCCCTCGTCTGTTGCGCGGAGCGGCGCGACGAGCGACGCGGGGAGCGGACGGCCGTGACCGCCCGGCCGGCCGATCCGCTGGTCGCTCGGGTCGCCTCGTTCAACCTCCGGTGGGGCGGCTTCGACGACGGGGACGACGCGTGGCCGCGGCGGCGCGCGCTCGCCGCCGAGGTGCTCCGGAGCCTCGCCGCCGACTCGATCGGGGGCCAGGAGCCGACGCCGGCGCAGGTCGACGACCTCGTCGCCGCGAACCCGGGGTTCGCCCGCTTCCGGCACGGCGACCGGACGCAGCCGATCCTCTACCGGGCCGATCGGTTCGAGCTCGCGGACGCCGGCGGGTTCCTCCTCGTCGAGGCGACGCCCGGCCTCGAGGGGTCGGAGCGTCATTGCACGTGGGTGCGCCTCGTCGAACGGGAGACCGGGCGCGCGTACGTCCACTACAACGTCCACCTCGACCACCGGAGCGCGGCGTCGCGGCGGAGGAGCGCGGTCCGGCTCGTCCGCGCGATCGCGGCGCGGGCGGGGGGCGAACCGTTCGTGGTGACCGGCGACTTCAACTGCGGCGAGGAAAGCGCGACGATGGCGTTCCTCCGCGGCGAGCGGACCCTGCCCGGCGACGAGGGCGCGCCGGTCGAGAACCCGGTGCCGATGATCGACACGTTCCGGGCGCTCCATCCCGACGCCGACGAGGTCGGGACCGCGGGCGGGTTCGGCGGCGATCGCGACGGCGAGAAGATCGACCACGTCCTGGTCGCCGCGGGGACGTTCGTCGAGGACGCGTCGATCGTCCGGACCGCGCGCGACGGTCGCTTCCCGTCCGACCACTTCCCGGTGGTCGCGACCGTGGCCTG
>JAUIEL010000601.1 GCA_030428825.1 bacterium | reverse complement strand
GTCGCGGCGAGCGGTGCGCGAGGCGCTCGGCGAGGGCGGCCGTCGCGCCGTCGCCCCCTCGCGTCTCGGACCCTCCGTCCCGAGCCGATTCGATGGCGCCGTGAACGTAGAGCGGCGAGTAGGCCCGCTCCGCGAACGGCCGGTCCCGCTCCGGGGACACGTCGGGGACGAGGATCGGGTCGCGACGCTCCCCGCACGCCTCGTGGAGCCGGGCGATCGCCTCCTCCCGCTGCTTCGGCGCCCGCGGATCGAGCTCGCACCGATTCAGCGCGTCGAACAGGGCGTGCGCCGTCTCGATCCGCTCGACGCCCGGCCGGGCGAGGGCTCGGAAGCAGACCTCCTGCAGCGACCCGCGGACCTTCTCGGGCTGGACCGGCAGCGGCGCCGGCTCCCCGCGTTCGAGGCTGGTGAGCGACCCGCCGAGGAGCAGGTAGAGGATGGCGCCGAGGGCGTACGTGTCGGACTTCGCCGACGGGCCATTCTCGACCTGTTCGGCGGGCATGAACGGCGGAGTCCCCCCTCCGGGTCCGGGCTCGCCAGCGAGGCGGGCGGTGCCGAAGTCGCAGACGCGGACCTGCGCGGCGTCGGATTCGTCCCACTGGACGAGGACGTTCCCGGGCTTCAGGTCGCCATGGAAGACGCCGGCGTCGTGCAGACGCTGCACCTCGCCGCACACCTTCGAGAAGAGTTCGATCTTCTCCCCGATCGGCTTTCCCCGGAGGTACGACGTGCTCGAGCCGCCGTTCACGTACTCGATGACGAGCGTGGTGAACCGATCCCCTCGGATCACGTCGAACAGCATCGTTCCGGTGCGGCCGACGCGGCTCTGTTTCCGCGCCTCCGCGCTCGGCGCCGAGCCCGGGACGATCTTCAGCGCGACCGGACGCCGGACGCCCTCGAGGGACAGGGTCGCGTGGTAGACGAACCGCCCGTCGTTCTCGTGGAGCACGGCCTGGATCCGGAACCGGTCGAGCACGACGTCTCCCGCGCGGAAGATCCCGCGTGCGCGGTCTTCGGCGCGGAGTTCGTCGTACTCCCCGAGGATCGATCCGACCCGCTCGGCGAACGCCGGATCCCGGGCCCCGAGCGCGCGGAGTCTCGCTTCGCGCTCCTCGCGACCGAGCGCCTCCAGCCGTTCGGCCTCGCGGAACGCCTCCGGTTCGAACGACGCGTCGGTCATTCCGCGGCCGCCCTCCCCTTCTCCAGCTCCATCCGGAGCCAAATCCGCGCTCGATCGAAGCGTCGGTCGACGGTCCGCTTGTCGACTCCCAGGTGGTCGGCGATCTCCTGCGACGACAGGCCGTGGATCGCCTTCCGCCGAAACGTCTCGGCGAGCTCGGGCTGGACGCCGCCGAGGCGATCGAGCGCGTCATGGACGTCGAGGAAGGCGTCCGGGCTGGCCTCCGGCGACACGAGCGGATCGTGGACGTCCGCCTCGTACGGCAGCTTCGTGCGGTCGCCTCCGCGCTTCCGGGCGCGCTTCCCGCGGGCATGGTCGACCAGCACGTGCTGGGCCGCGACCCACGCGCGGGAGAGGAACTCGTCGATCTCCGGCCGGGAGAGTTCTCGGTCGTCTCGCTCCGCGAGCCAGGCCCCGAGGGTCGTGGCGAACGGGCCGTCTTCCTGCCGGAGCAGCCGGAGTACCACCTCGTTCGCCAGCGCGGTCGGCTGCAGCGTGTGCGACGGGCGTTCGCGGCGCATGAGCGGGCGGGTGACCGTGTCGCGCAGGAGGCGGAACCAAGCTTGCGGGTCGCGGACCAGCGCCTCCAGCGCCTCGTCGTCCCCCGGGTCGTGGTCGTGCGGCATGATCGGGCCTCCTTCCGGCCCCTTCCGGGGCGCGAGTGTAGCGGTCGGGGTCGGAGGCGACGTCGGGGCCGCGGATAGGGCGCCGAATCCGAGAAGTCGCGCGAGATTCTGCGGGCGCGTGGACCGGCTGGCAGAATGGGCCGGAGTTTCGGGTCGAGGCCGGGGAGAACGCACCACATGGTCGAGTCCGACGGAGCCATGGAGCCGGACCCGCGGGAGAAGCCCCCGTCCGCGGCGGAGGTCGCTCGCTGGGTCCAGAAGCTGACGGAGCTGGACCTGCCGGCGACGCCGCGCGCCAGGCGCGAGTGCTTGGAGGCGCTGTCGATCCCGGACGAGCTCGTCGCCGCGGTTCTCGACCGTCTCCGCGAGCTCGAGCGAGAGGCTCGAGAGACCGAGGCCGCGGACGAAGCCTCGCTCGAAGGGCGCGAGGTCGACGGCCTGCGGTTCGTCTCCCGGATCGACGAGGGGGGACAGGCCGAGGTCTGGCTGGCGGAGGAACAGGATCCGCGGCGCTGGGTCGCCGTGAAGCTGTACCGCGAGACGTCGAGTTCGAGCGATCCGTTCGCGGACGCGGACCGGCTCGCCGAGGTCGGCGACGCGAAGGAGAGCTACGAGTCAGTAGTGGCGGATGAGGATGGAGCACGCGGTGCATCGCTGGCACGACCGGATGCACTCCGCGTCGTTCGCGGCGGCAGCTTTGGCTCGCGTGCTCGCGAGGCCCGCACGGCGTACCGCTACGCGCGCGCGCCGGGCCTCGCCACCGACTATGTCGGCTTCCGCCCCTCTAGGGTCGTCACCTACGGTTCAACGCCTTCAGCTCCCGAGGACCGGACTTCCGGCGTCCGCGCCGAGTCGGGCGCCGAGTCCTGAGGGACGAGCGAGCAGGAACGTAGACCCCGGGACCAGTCCGGGGCGGCCGATGCGAAGCAGTCCCTCCACGGACCCAGGCGATGAGTGCCTGCTCTACGAACCATGCAAATCTTCCATCTCATGGTAGATTTGCATGGATGATCCAGAGAAAAGCCCTCGATCGGCTGCTGGAGGCCCTCGACCGGCACGCGGCGGTGGCGTTGCTGGGGGCGCGCCAGGTCGGGAAGACGACCCTGGCCCTCGCCGCGGCGGAGACGCGCGACGCGGTCTACCTCGACCTGGAGGCGCCGTCCGACCGGGCGAAGCTCGCGGCGCCGGAGGTCTACCTCGCCGCGCACGAGGACCGGCTGGTGATTCTCGACGAGATCCAGCGGGTCCCCGACCTCTTCCCGACGCTCCGGGGGCTGATCGACGCGGGGCGGCGGAAGGGGCGCCGGCACGGGCGCTTCCTGATTCTCGGCTCGGCGTCGCCGGACCTGCTGCGGCAGTCGGCGGAGAGCCTCGCCGGCCGGATCCTCTACCTCGAGCTCGGTCCGCTGGCGGCCGGGGAGATCGAGCCCGAGCAGCACGAGCGCCTCTGGTGCCGCGGCGGGTTCCCGGAGAGCTTCCTCGCCGGGAGCGACGCGGCGAGTCTCGAGTGGCGCGCGTCGTTCCTCCGGACCTACCTCGAGCGGGACATCCCGCAGTTCGGGAGCCGCATCCCGGCCGAGACGCTCCGCCGCTTCTGGACGATGCTTGCGCACCAGCAGGGCGCGCTCCTGAACGCGTCGCGGCTGGCCGGGGGGCTCGGCGTCAGCGGGCAGACCGTGGCGCGGTACCTCGACCTCCTCGTCGACCTGCTGCTGGTCCGGCGCCTCGCCCCGTGGGTCTCGAACGCCGGCAAGCGCCTCGTCCGCTCGCCGAAGACGTTCGTGCGGGACAGCGGCCTCGTGCACGCGCTGCTCGGCATCGGCGACCGCGACGCGCTGCTCGGCCATCCGGTGGTCGGGGGGAGCTACGAGGGGTTCGTCCTCGAGTCGCTGATCGCCGCCGCTCCTCCGGACGCGACGCCGTTCTTCTACCGCAGCTCGAACGGCGCGGAGATCGATCTCCTGCTCGAGCTGGCGGGCGGCGAACGCGTTGCGGTCGAGGTGAAGCGGAGCTTGTCGCCGCGCGTCGAACGAGGATTCCACCAGGCGTGCGCCGCGCTCGAACCGCAGCGGAGGTTCGTGGTGTACCCGGGCGAGGAGCGCTACCCGGCCGGGGAAAACGTCGAGGTGATCGGGCTCGCCGACGCGGTGCGCGAGCTGGAAGCGCTCGGCTGAACGAGTCCTCGAACGAACGACGCCGCCCGTCGCGGCGGGGCGACGGGCGGCGAAGCCGGATCGACTGCGGTTCGGCGTGCGGTCAGGCCGCGAGCACGCGCTCGAGGTCGAACACCGGGCCGGGCTGGTCGGTGACGGCGGAGAGGGCGTTCGCGTTCGGGCGCCAGTAGGTCCGGAGCAGCAGCCGCTCGCCGGCGATCCGGTCGCGGGCGTGGAGGCCGCGGTCGTTCCGGAAGACGAAGTAGTCGACGTCGCCCGGACCGATCACCGTCCACTCCATCGCCTCCTCGACGGCGCGCTCGAAGTTGCCGAACGCCGCCGCCGCCCGCTCGGTGAGCGGGCGGGTGTTGTACGTCGGGCACTGGACCGACGCCTCGCCC
>JAUIEL010000600.1 GCA_030428825.1 bacterium | reverse complement strand
GCCATGCGCGGGACGTACGCCCGCGTCGGATGGCCGAGCCCCTCGGAGTACCGCAGCCCGTCGATCAGGACGAACACGACCTTCTCGGTCCGCGGCGCGGGCGGCGGGCCGAGCGGCCGGAGGTCGTACCCGACGACGTCGACCTCCGCCCCGCCGGGGCCGATCGGGCGGACCGCGACCTCGACCAGACCGCCCGGCGCGAGCCCGGCCACGGAGGCGGACGTCGCGGATCCAGGGAGCGTCGCGACCGGCGCGCCCTCGACCAGGACCTCGATCGCGTCGTACGCCGCGCCGTTCGTCCACGTCAGCTCCGCCCCGAACGGGACCGGCGCCGGCACGAGGTCGCGGATCGGCGGCGCCTTCGTCGGCTGCGGCTCGACGTGGAAGTCGAGGCACCACTCCTGGAGGACGCCGTCGTTCCAGGACGTCTGCGTGTCGGTCAGCGTCAACGTCCACGTCCCCTGGCTGCTCTCGCCGTCGAAGACGTCGAGGCTCCCCCCCGCCGCCCGCATGTGGAGGCCGAGGTCGAACGGGTAGGTGTCGTACGGCACGCCGGCGTCCGCGTAGGTCACGTCGTGGCCTCGCGGCCCGCCGTCCCCCTTCTTCAGCGCCAGCTTCGTCCCGGCCGGCGACGTCAGTTCGAGGTCGACCTCGGCGGCCCACGCGTGGGCGAACCGGACCCGGCAGGTGAGGTCGCCGATCACGACCGACTCCGTGACGTCGATCGTCGCGGTCACGGCGGCGGGCGGACCATTCGCCCCGCCGAACGCGAGGCCCGGCGAGGCGCACACCTGCGCGGCCGGGGCGGCGGCGGTCGACGTCGCGAGGGGGAGGACGGTCGCGAGGAGCGCGAGGGGGACGCGGGGGGAGCGCATACGGCTTCTCCGGACGGCGGACGAGTCGAGCGGTCGCATCGTCCGGAGGTTCGGAGCGGACCTCGGCCCGGATTCGTCGTTTCCGTCCGGACTCGAGACGCGAGCGCGTCGCCCGCTACGGCCCCACGTCGATCCGCACCGCGTTCGAGAGCGCGGCCCCGAACGCCTGTCCCGGATCCGCGACCGCCGCCTGCGCCGTGATCGACAGCGGGCCGAACCCGCCCGCGAACGGGACGTGCCGCTCCCCCGCCGCGTCGAGCGTCATCGGCACCGTCGCGGCGACCGGGAACGCGCCGAGCGTCCCGCCGAGGAACGGCGTCGGGTTCGTCGCCAACGAGACCACCAGCAGCGCCGCCGCCCCCGCCGGTCCGCCGTCGATCGACAGCTCGGCCGTCGATCCCGCGTCGAGCGTCCCGCCGCAGACCCGCAGGGCGACGCTCCCCGGCCCCGCCAGCCCGAGGTCGGCCTGGCAGTGGACGAACAGCTCGTCCATGACGGCGCCGTCCGCGTACTCGGTGTGGAAGCCGAGCAGGGCGCCGATCGTCGGCGTGACGTCCGGGATGGTCCGGGGGAGGGTCGAGACGTGCCCCTTCCGGATCGGCGGCCCGACCGCGAGGAGCTGGATCGTCCGGCAGCCGACGCAGCCGTCCCCGTGCCCGACGAAGTCGTAGTCGTGACGTCCGTGGTCGCTGGTGACGATCATCGTCGTCTTCCCCGCGTAGGCGGGGAGCGACTGCAGGTGGTCCCACAGGTCGCCGACGATCTGGTCGGCCTTCACGATCGCCGCGACGTACTGGTTCCAGCTGCCGGAGTGACCGGCGCCGTCGACGTCGTGCAGGTAGACGGTCATCAGCGCGGGGGCGTGGCTGGAGGCGAGCGCCTTCGCGGTCTGGAAGACGTCGTCGTCCTTCCCCGCGGTGGCGACCCACTGCGGCCAGACCGACGGTCCGTACGAGGGATGGAAGCTGCTCCGCCAGGGGCAGGAGTTCGCGCCGATGATGTACGGCACGTCGGACGCCGGCCGGTTCCGCTGGCGCCGGAACGACTCGTGGAACGTCGGCCGCGACGAGTAGAGGTTCAGCTCGTCGCAGCCGGCGCCGGTCTCGAAGAACGTCACCGGCGGGTCCCACGATCCGCAGACGAGGGCCGGGACACCGCGCACGGTGACCGTCCACTTGTCGTTCGAGAACGGCTCGACGATCGTCCCCTCGGCCGCCAGGGCCTTCATGCGCGGGACGTACGTCGCGTTCGCGTCGCCGAGCCCCTCGGAGTACCGGAGCCCGTCGATCATCACGAACACGACCTTCTCGCAGCGCGGCTCCGGAAGGGGCGGGAGGGGGATCACGGACCGCTCGACCTGGCACGCCTCGACGCCGCCGACGGTCGTCGGCCGGACCGCCACGGCGACCTCCTGCCCGCCCGCCAGGCCGGTCAGCGCGTGGGACGACGCGGACCCGGGGAGCGTCGCCGCGACGACGCCGTCGACGAGCACGTCGACCCCCGCGTACGCCTCGCCGTTCGTCCACGTGAGCGCGGCGCCGCCGACGGTCGGGAGGCAGGAGAGGTCGAGCACCGGGACCGGGAGCGTCCCCTGCGGCGCCGTGAAGAACCCGATACACCACGACTCGAGCACGCCGTCGTTGTGACCCGGCGTGTCGTCGGTCACCGTCAGCGTCCAGCTCCCCTGGCTGCTCTCGCCGGCGAACGTCCCGAGGCCTCCCCCCGCCGCGCGCATGAAGCAGCCGAAGTCGAACGGCTGGGCGCCGTGCGAGACCCCTCCGTCGGCGTAGATCAGGTCGAGCCCGCTCGGGTTCCCGCCGGTCCCGGTCTGCAGCTTCCGCTTCGTCCCGGCCGGCGACGTCAGCTCGAGGTGGACCTCGGCGATCCAGTCGTGCGCGATCTCGACCGAGACCCGGAGGTCGCCGATCGTCACCGCGTCGCCGATCACGATCGAGTCGGCCGCGGTGACCGGGGTGCCGAACTTCCCGCCGAACGCGAGGTCGGGGTTCGAACATCCGAACGCCGCGACCTGGGCCCGGGCGGTCGGGCCGGCGAGGACGGCCGCGACGAGGACGGAGACGGCGACGACGAAGGGCGGGAGGATCCGGGAGCGCATGTCCACCGGGGGCGATCGAGGGGAGGCGGCGGCAGGTCGGACGTCCCAGGATACCGGACGCGGAAGACGCTCGCTCGCCCCGCGGCTCAGCCCGCGAGGTGTCGCAGGGACTCGACCAGCGCGTCGAACTCCGCGGCGTGCGGGTCGACGACGGCGGCCGGCCCGACGAGCTTCAGGAAGAAGTGGCCGCGTGGCGTGTCGACGATCGCCCCCTTCAACCGGTGATCCGCCTCGTCGAGCCGCACGCCCGAACCGGGCGCGGTCTCGGCGACGTACCGCCCCGTCAGGTCGATCGTCGTCACGTCGAGCCCGTTCACGGTCCGCTCCTCGATCACCGCGGCCTCCTTCGGCGCGCGCCCGTCCTCCGCCGCGAACTGGCCGATCCACCGGTCGAGGTTCGCCTCGACCCCGCCGCCGCTCCCGGCGCCGAAGTGGTAGACGACGAGCCGGGTGCTCGGCGCGTCCTGTCCGTCCGCCGTCGGCAGCAGGACCTGCGCCTGCCGCATCCGGTTCTCCGGCACCTCGGGGACCCAGCCGGCGGGAACCTGGAACTCGAGCCCCGCCGCGGTCACCAGCGGCTCCCCGCCCGGGGCGGGCGCCGCCGGCGCGACGACGGTCACCTCGTCGGCGGCCGGAGACTCGGAGTGCCGGTCGGTGCCGCAGGCGAACAGCGGGACGAGCAGGGCGGCCGGGAGGAACGGGGAGACGGAGGAGGCGAGGGGCATGGCGCGACGGTCCGATCGAGGAGGGGACGCGCCCGACCCTAGCAGACCGGTCCCCCGCTCAAGGCGCCATGTCGACCCGGACGCCGTTCGACAGCGCGACGCCGAACGGAGCGCTCGGGTCGAAGACCGCGAACTGCAGCGTCAGCGCGAGCGGGAGGGAGGCGGAGAGGTTCTGGGTCAAGAGGACGCCGCCCGCCCCCGGCTGTCCGGGCGAGCCGCCGAGCGGCAGCGGGACGACGACCGCCGGCGGCGCGGTGACGTCGACCCAGACCGTCCCGCCGACCGAGGGGATCGCCGCCGCCTGCGTCCCCGCGAGGAGGAACGCGGTCGCGCCGCCGAGCGCGTCGGAGAGCCCGATGGTCAGGAGACCGCCGCAGCTCCCCGATCCGAGGTCGAGCTCGGGGACGAGTCCCCCCGCGCCGGCGAGTCCGGGGCCGAGTTCGGTCACGCAACCGCCGGTCAGGTACGCGAACAGGGTCGCGACGTACGCCACGTTGTCGTGATTCCCGAGGAACGCGTCGTCGAACAGGTTCGAGTCGCCGAGCCCGATCACCCGGCCGGCGTTCGCGCTCGCGATCATCGACTGGTTCGTCGGGGTCGTCCCGACGATCGCGGCGCCGGGCCCGACCTGGATCTCGCCGCCGTA
>JAUIEL010000599.1 GCA_030428825.1 bacterium | reverse complement strand
CATCCGACGGAGGAGCTTCGAGATGGGGTTGGCCACGGGGTGGGGCCTCCTGGTTCGGTTCTTCGGACGGGGGATCGGAATCGGGTAAGGCTACGCCATCCCGGTCGAAGGCGCAAACCGGTCCGGATCTCCGGACGGAGCCGGTCCGGAGGTTTGACACCCGCCCGCCCAAGAGGTAGTCTCACTCAATTCGGGCTCACCCGGATATTCGTCCGGCGGCGCACCGGCCGAGAGCACCCCAGGATCGCAGAACCCCGTTCCGTCGCGGAAGCAAGTCGCTTCCGCAGGGAGGATTACGCAGTGGACCATCTCATCCAGCCCCACGGTGGCACGCTCGTCGACGGCCTCGTCGACGAGGCTCGGGCGAACGAGCTCAAGGAGCAGTCGCGGGACTGGCCGTCCTGGGATCTCACGGGTCGTCAGATCTGTGACCTCGAGCTCGTCCTGAACGGCGGGTTCTCCCCGCTGACCGGCTTCCTGAACCGGGCCGACTACGACTCGGTCGTCGAGAAGATGCGGCTCGCGGACGGCACGCTCTGGCCGATGCCGATCACGCTCGACGTGAAGGAGGAGCTGGCGAAGGAGCTGAAGTCGGGCGACAAGCTCGCGCTCCGCGATCCCGAGGGGCTCATGCTCGCGGTCCTCCACGTCGAGGACGTCTGGCAGCCCGACCTCGACCACGAGGCGGAGAAGGTCTTCGGCACGACCGACGAGAAGCACCCGGCGGTCGGCTACCTGAAGAACCAGTCGCACGCGTGGTACGTCGGCGGCAAGCTCGAGGGGCTGTCGCTCCCGATCCACTACGACTTCCGGACCCAGCGGCACACCCCGGCCGAGGTCCGCGCCGAGTTCGCGCGCCTCGGCTGGAAGAAGGTCGTCGCCTTCCAGACCCGCAACCCGATGCACCGCGCGCACCACGAGCTGACGCTCCGCGCCGCGAAGGAGGTCGAGGCGAACCTGCTGATCCACCCGGTCGTCGGGATGACCAAGCCGGGCGACCTCGACCACTACACCCGCGTCCACTGCTACGAGGCGATCCTCCCGCACTACCCGCGCGACACGGCGAAGCTCTCGCTCCTGCCGCTCGCGATGCGGATGGGCGGCCCGCGCGAGGCGCTCTGGCACGCGATCATCCGGAAGAACTACGGCTGCACCCACCTGATCGTCGGTCGCGACCACGCCGGGCCGGGGAACGACTCGAAGGGCGAGCCGTTCTACGGACCGTACGACGCGCAGGAGATGGTGAAGGAGCACCAGGAGGAGGTCGGGGTCGAGATGGTCCCGTTCCGCCTGCTCGTCTTCGTCGAGGACAAGGACGCGTACTACCCGATCGACGAGGTCCCGGAGGGGTCGCGCGCCCTGAACATCTCGGGGACCGAGCTCCGCGAGCGACTCGCCAAGGGTCGTGACATCCCGAGCTGGTTCACCTTCCCCGAGGTCGCCGTCGAGCTCCGGAAGTCGAACCCGCCGCGCCACAAGCAGGGGTTCACCGTCTTCTTCACCGGCCTGTCCGGCTCGGGGAAGTCGACGATCGCGAACTGCCTCCTCGTCAAGTTCCTCGAGATGGGCGGCCGCCCGGTGACGCTGCTCGACGGCGACATGGTGCGGAAGAACCTCTCCAGCGAGCTCGGCTTCAGCAAGGAGCACCGCGACATCAACATCCGCCGCATCGGCTACGTCGCGTCGGAGATCACCAAGAACGGCGGGATCGCGGTCTGCGCCCCGATCGCGCCGTACGACAAGACCCGGAAGGACGTCCGCGGCGCGGTCGAGGCCGGCGGCGGCTTCATCCTCGTCCACGTCGACACGCCGGTCGAGGTCTGCGAGCAGCGCGACCGGAAGGGGCTCTACGCCAAGGCGCGCGCCGGCATCATCAAGGAGTTCACGGGCATCTCCGATCCGTACGAGATCCCGGAGGACGCCGACGTCGTCCTGAAGACGACCGAGCTGACGCCGGAAGAGGCCGCGAACGAGATCCTGCTGCACCTCGAGCGTGAGGGGTACGTCGGCGCCAACGGCGACTCCTGACCGAACGCAGCACGCCCGACCGCCGGAAGGGGCCGCGACGTCTTCGGACCTCGCGGCCCCTTCTCGTCTCCGGTGGGTGGGGGGGCGAGAAAATCGAATCTCGCCGCGCGCGCGGGGGGGAGACGACACCAAGCGGCCGAACGCAACCCGACCCGACGGCCGCCGCCGATCGGGCCGCGCCTCGAGGAGCGATCGGCAATGAACAAGTGGCTCCCGCTCGTCCCGCTCGTCCCGGTCACGTGGGTCGCCTCGATGATGGTGACCGAGCGCCTCGTCGAACCGAGGTCTCCCGACCGAGCGCTCTCCGTCCCGCCCTCGCCCTCCGTCGCGCGAGCCCCGGCGCGCCCGACCGATCAGGGGAGGTTCCCGCCCGCGGATCGTGTCGCCGCCGGCGGGCCCTACAACCCGGACCATCGGCCGCTCGCCGCCGAGGATCGGGTCCGGCTCCAGCAGACGATCGACGCGTTGAACGACGAGCTCGCCTTCGTCGAGACCGCGCTGCTCGAGATGCAGCGCGACCTCTTCCAGGCGAAGATCGACCGGGGAGAGGTCGAGCCACTCGCGCCGGACGACGCGCTCCCGCGCGACGTGGGCCGCGTCGCCTACGCGATCCACGAGATCCAGGGCGTGGGCCGGTTCATGGTGACGCTCGATCCGGACGAGCACCCCGAGCTCGGCCGACTGCTCCGGACGCGCCGTGAGGTCCGGACGGACGGGATCCGCGCCCTGCATTCGTTCTTCACCGGGGGCACGTGAGCCGCCGGTTCCTCGCGACGGTCGAGAAGGACCGCGCAAGACCAGAAGGAGACGGACCGATGTCGAAGCTCACCTGGCGGGTCTACGCCGCCACCCTCTCGCTCGCGGCGGCGCTCGGCGCCAGCGCGATCGTCGCGGACGAAGCGGCCGCGCAGGCCTGCCCGGCCCCGTGCGAGTGTCGCGCGGACAGCGTCAAGCAGATCTTCCTGTCGGATTGTGCGACGACCGCCTATGTCGCGTTCTACGTGATCGAGGACGGTTGTTGCGAACTCGAACACGACGTCGTCTGCGACCAGCCCGAGCCGTGCCAGTTCGTGTTCGAGGCCGGGGCCTCGAGCAGCCCGTTCGATCCGTGCCAATTCCACGTCTACCAGGACGGCGTGCTGGTCCACAAGAAGGAGCGGAACATCACCGTCAACTGGGCGCAGTACCCGCCGTGCGGAGAACTTCGCACCTTCGAGATCACGGCGAACGGAGAGTCGCTGATCGCCATCACGATTCGCTGCTTCGACTGCGCCGGCTGACCCGGAGCGTCGCGCCGCGCCCCCGACGAGTCGTGTCACTCGCCGGGGGCGTCGGTGGCGACCGGATCGCGTCTCCTCGGCCCGCCCCGCCGTGATGAGAACGGCCGGAATCGGTCGTACTCGTGCGGCCGCGCCGCCCGCTACGATCGGGGGATCATGGCCGGATTCACGATCACCCGCCGCGTCGACGCGCCGCGCGACGTCACGTTCGAAACGTTCATCGATTTCGCGAAGGCTCCCGAGCGGATCGCGTCGATCGTCTCCGTCGAGATGCTGACCGACGGCCCCGTCGGGATCGGCACCCGCTGGCGCGAGACGCGCCGCGCCGGCGCGGGGACCGAGACCGCCGAGCTCGAGATCGCCCGGTTCGAGGAGAACGAGGGATACGTCGTCGAGTGCGAGAGCCAGGGGTGCAAGTTCACCTCCGCCTGCCTCGTCTGGGAGGACGGCGGCGGGAGCAAGGTCCAGGTCGCCCTCGACATCGAGCCGCACACGTGGGGCGCCCGGATGCGCCTGTGGTTCGTGCTGCCGATGATCCGGCGGGAGTTCCAGAAGGACCTCGACGCCCTGGCCGAGGCGGCGGCGGCGGAGCACGTGAAACGGCCGTAGTCGCTGCGCGGGGCTGTCACACCGCTGCGCGGGGCAGGGGGCACTGCGCGTGGTGCGTTTGGCCGCTTCGCGGGCGTACCGCTGCGCGCGGGGCGGTGAACGGGGATTCGGCCGCGGGGCGTTCGTCGGCTGCGGTCCGCCGGGATCGGGAGAGGGAGGGGGCGTTCGGCCCGCTCCACGGGCGGCACGCGCGTGGGGAACGGCGGGGCCGGGCTCGACGGCGGCGGCTGCGCTGGAGGACGGTCCGCCCGCTCCGCTCTACTCGCGACGCTCCGCTGGACGTCGGTGGGTTCGCCGGGGTCGGGTCGGGCGTCGCTGGCTCAAAGGCGCTCTCTACCCCCTCCCTCTCCCGATCCCGACGGACCTCGTCGAAGGGGAGATCGCGGCTCACCCCGATTCTGAGGGATTGGAAGAGAGGCGGAAGTGGACCCATGAATGGCCATCCC
>JAUIEL010000598.1 GCA_030428825.1 bacterium | reverse complement strand
CGATCGCCCCCGTCACCATCCTCGACGAGAAGGGAGCGCCGAAGGAGCTCGGCGCGGGCCGGAGCCCCTCGGAGGAAGCGGGGGACGGGGACGACGAGGAAGAGGGCGACGTCGGTCGCTGATCACGCCGGCGGCGTGAGGTCGCGCCGCCGGTCGATCTCGTCCGCGTCGTGTCGCGTCCCGTCGCCCTCGATCCCCTCGGCGACGCCGCGGCACCCTTCGGCGACCTCGCGCCAGCGCTCCGGCCCGGTCAGGTTCTCCGGCCAGAACGGCCACGTCCGGCACTGGGTCGGGCGGACCGGGTGGATGGTGCAGGTGGCCCGTCCCGCCTCGTCGCGAGCGAGGAAGGTGCAGTCGAACTGCTCCTCTTCCGCTTCCTCCTCCCGCTCGTCCGCCGCGCCGGCAGACGTCCGGTCCGGCGCGCGGGGCCGCTCCGCCAGCGACCAGTGGCCGCGTTCGTCCTGGCGCGCGTGACGGCGGAGGAACTCGAACGGAAGGAGCCCGACGTGGGCGGCCATCGCCTTCAGCTCGTCGGTCGTGAACCGGACGACGCCGGTCGGGCCGGAGCAGCAGTTGCCGCACCGGCGACAGTCGAACCGGAGGCCGGCGGCGTACCACGACTTCGCGGACGGGGGCGTCACCGGGCGTGCCGTTCGAGGAACGGGAGCACCGCCGCGTCGAACGCCGCCGGCCGCTCGAGGTTCGGGAGGTGGCCGGCTCCCGAGACCTCGATCGTCTCGGCGCCCTCCACGCCGGCCGCGATCCGGGCGACGATGGCGTGGATCTCCGGCACGTCCCGTTCGCCGATCACGAGGAGCGTCGGCGCCCGGACCTCGCCGAGGCGACCGAGCGCGGGCGGAGTGAGTTCGTGCTCCACCCGGGGTCGGAGCCACGAGGCGGCGTTCTCGAGCGCGAGCCGCCGGGCGAGCGGCGCGCTCCGCGGGTTCTCGATCGCCGGGACGAGGTAGCCGGTCTCGAGCCACCGCCGGGACGCCTCCTCGCCGTCGCCGGCCGCGACCGCCTCGCCGATCGCGGTGAAGTCGACGGTTCCGGTCGACCAGTCGAACCCGGAGATCCCCGGTCCGACGAGGGCGAGCGCCGTCACCCGGTCGGGGTGTTCGAGGGTGAAGTCGAGCGCGATCCGGCCGCCGAGCGAGAGCCCGACCAGCGCGGCGCGGTCGACGTCGAGGTGGTCGAGGAGCGCGGCGAGGTCGTCGTGTGCGCCGTACGGGGTCGATGAGCTCCGCGAGCGGCCGAACCCGCGCTCGTCGTAGCGGACGACCCGGAACCGCTCGCTCCACGGCTCGAACTGGGGGTCCCAGAGGCGGCGGTCGGTGGCGCCGCCGTGCAGCAGGACGACGACCGGTCCGTCGCCGCGCGACTCGACGTGGAGCGCGCCGCCGTCGACCGGGACGAGCTCGACCGTCGTCTCCGACGACGCGCAGCCCGCGGTCGCGACGGTCGCGGCGAGCGCGAGGATCCGGCGCGAGATCATCCGCGGACCTCGTGGCGGAGCACGTCGACGATCGTCTCGAGCGCCGCGAGCTGCACCTCGAACGGCACGCCGTCCCGGCCGTCCACGAGCCCCGGAGTGGGGGGGACGTGCACGAACCCGCACGGCGTGGCGCGATCGGCGAGGGCGTGGCGGGTGCGGTAGAAGAGCGCGTTGCACAGGTACGCGCCGGCGGAGAGGGACGACTCGACCGGGACCGACGCGCGGCGGAGGGCGTCGACCAGCGCGTGGATCGGCAGGGTCGAGAAGTAGGCGTCGGGGCCGTGCTCGACCAGGCGCTCGCGGGCGGCGACGGTCCCGCCCTCGTCCGCGCGTTCGAGGTCGCAGAGGTTCACGGCGACCCGCTCGAGACTCAGCACGGCGCGGTCGGCGGCGACGCCGAGCAGGACGACGGCGCGCCATCGGACGGCGAGGGTCGTCCGCACGAACTCGTCGAGGTGCTCCCAGGAGACCGGGAGGATCTCCGCCGCGACGTCCTCCGCCGCGCCGAGCCGGGCGGCGAGCGCGGCCGACGGGTTGTCGCGGATCTCCTCGAACGGTCCGAAGCCGGTGACGAGGATCGGGTCCATCACTCGTCCGCGTCGAGCCCGAGGCGCTCGGCGACGAGGTGCCAGGGGACGAGCTTGAAGTTCTGGTTCTGGTCGTCGTTCTCGTCGTCCTGGACCACGAGGAGCCCGCGCGGGTAGCGGGGGCCGAGCGGGGTCGACGTCACCTCGATCCCGTCGGTGTGCGTCACGGCGTCGACCGCGCCGGCGACGACCTCGAACCGGCCGAGCACCGCGTGGTCGCCCGTCCGCTCGTAGACGACGAAGTCGTCCGACCCCTGGCTCGACGCCACGAGGTAGCCGCCGCCGTTCGGTCCGGCCCAGATCGCCAGCCCTTCGACGTCGTGACGCAGCGACCCGAGCCGGCCGACGGTCGCCACGAGGGTGCGGTCGTCCTCGGCGTCGGGAGCGGCGGAGAAGCGCCAGATGCCCGCGTTCTCCTCGGCCACGAACAGGGCACCGTGCGCGTCGTCGACGACCAGCCCCTCCGCCTCTCCGCCGAGCACGAGGCGGCGGACGCACGTCGGCGGCGCGCCGGCGTCCGCGCCGGTCGAGAGGCGCCACTGCTCGACGAGGAACCGCTCCTCGCCCTCCCCCTCGAGGTCGGGGCCGACCGTGAAGACGGAGACCGCACCGCTCGCCGCGTCCCGGCCGAGCGCCACCCCCTCCGGGTCGACGCCGACCGCGAACGAGCCGCCGTCCGCCTCGTCGAGCGGCGTCAACGACCGGCTCGTCGGGTCGAGGCGGAACAGGACCATCCGGTCCCCCTCCTTCGCCCCCGCCGCGACCAGGACGATCGACTCGCCCCGCCACGGGACGTCGGGGCGGAGGTCGACGTTGTTGAACCGGTCCTCCGTGTCGACGACCTGCAGCGCGCGGCCGTCGAGGTCGAACACCGACAGCCCGCCCTTCTTGTCGGTGCCGATCACCACGCTCCGGGTCGGGTCGTCCGGGTCGACCCAGATCGCCGGGTCGTCGGCCGCGTCGCCGGGGTGCGGCACGGGCGCGGTCTCGGCGGCCGCGGCGACGTTCCGGGCCGGCGGGTTCCGAACGAACTCCCGGGCCGCGAAGAAGAGGCCGGTGAGGAGGACGAGCACGACGAGGAGCTTCTTCATCTTCGGGGCGAGCGTTCCAGGGTGAGGAAGACGTGCGGGTGCGGGTTCTCCCCGTCGCTCGCGTGCGCCTCGCGCGCCACCTCGCGCCAGTCGGCCGCGTCGAACTCCGGGAAGAAGACGTCCCCCTCGAACGCTCCCTCGACGAGGGTCAGGTCGAGGCGGTCGGCGCGCGCCAGCGCCTCGGCGTAGACCGCGGCGCCGCCGATCACGAACACCTCCTCCGCGTCCGCCGCCGCGTCGAGCGCCTCGTCGAGCGACCGGACGACCGTCGCCCCCTCGGGTGCGAACGACGGGTCGCGGCTGAGGACGAGGTTCCGGCGGCGGGGGAGGGGGCGGCCGATCGACTCGAACGTCTTCCGGCCCATCACCACGACGTGGCCGATCGTCCGCTCCTTGAACCGGCGGAGGTCGGCGGGGAGACGCCAGGGGAGGCCGCCGTCGCGGCCGATCAGGCGCCCGGGGCCGAGCGCGGCGATCAGCGTGAGGCGCATCGTCAGACCGCGACGGGCGCCTTGATGCCGGGGTGGTGTTCGTACCCCTCGAGCGCGAAGTCCTCGTACCGGAAGTCGAACAGCGAGCGGACGTCCGGGTTCAGCGTCATCGACGGCGGCGGGAACGGCGCGCGCGAGAGCTGGAGGTCGACCTGCTCGAGGTGGTTCAGGTAGAGGTGCGCGTCGCCGAGCGTCAGCACGAACTCGCCCGGCGCGAGGTCGGTCACCTGGGCGATCATCCGCGTGAGGAGCGCGTACGAGGCGATGTTGAACGGGACGCCGAGGAAGACGTCGGCGCTCCGCATGTAGAGCTGGCACGAGAGGCGCCCGTCGTTCACGTAGAACTGGAACAGCGTGTGGCACGGCGGGAGCGCCATCCGATCGATCTCTCCGACGTTCCAGGCGCTCACGACGAGGCGGCGCGAGTCCGGGTTGCGGCGGATCTCGTCGACGAGCCACGTGATCTGATCGACCGTGCGCCCGTCCGCCGCCGCCCAGCTCCGCCACTGCTTTCCGTACACCGGCCCGAGCTCGCCGTCCTCGTCCGCCCACTCGTCCCAGATCGTCACCCCCGCCTCCTGGAGCGACCGGACGTTCGTCTCGCCGCGGAGGAACCAGAGGAGCTCGTGGACGACCGACTTCAGGTGGATCCGCTTCGTCGTCACCAGCGGGAACCCGTCGGCGAGGTCGAACCGGAGC
>JAUIEL010000597.1 GCA_030428825.1 bacterium | reverse complement strand
GGCGTCGAACGCGCTGCGGGTCGCGCTCCCGTGACGCGGCCGGCCGGGGCGCGGCGGCACCCGGCCGGCGCCGCGCCTCAGCCGGCGATCTTCCAGCGCCCCGGCTCGTCGCGGACCGCGAGCGCGAGGGTGAGGAGCGCCGTCGCGTAGACCCGGCCGCCGGCGTGACCCCAGGGGTCGAACTGCGGGTCCCACGAGCCGCGCGCGCAGCCGTCCTCCCGCTGGGTCGTCTCGACCGCCTCCGCGAGCGCCCCGTTCCACCGGTCCCACCCGTCGCCGCCGATCCACGACATCGCCAGCGTGCCGTAGTACCAGTACGAGTAGTCGATCGTCCCGTTCGACGCGTCCCAGTCGGGGAGACGCTCCCGCAGGCGCGCCGCGCCGCCCTTCAGCGCCGCGCTCTCGTCGGGGTCCTCGCCGGTCAGGAGACGCGCCATCATGCCGACCGCGGTCATCGCCTCGGTGCTCGCCTCCGGCCAGCGCTCCTCCATCCCGACGTCCCTCGACGAGAAGCCGCCGCGCCGCTGGTAGCCGGTCCGCCAGGTCTCCTCGTCGGTCATCTCGTCGGTCAGCAGCATCGCACCCTCGAACGCCGCCGGATCGACCTCGAGCCCGGCCGACTGCCCCGTCTTCAGCGCGAGCACCATCCATCCGGTGACCGACATGTCGTTGTTCCCGTCGGGCGGGTACGCGTAACGCCACGCCTTGTACGGGTTCCGGCACGCCTCGATGAAGTCGATCCCGCGCTGCGCCGGCCCGCACATCGCGTCGTCCCCGCGCGCGACCGCCTCGGCGACCGCGAGCGTCGCGATGCCGTGGTCGTACAGAAAGGTCGCGTGAGAGTTCGGCACGCCGAAGCAGCCGGTCTCGGCGTCCTGCACGGAGGCGAGGTAGGCGAGCCCGCGCGCCACGGCGTCGGCGTGACGCGCGTCCCCCGCGACCTGGAGCGCGAGGAGCGAGAGGCCGGTCGCGCCGGGGTCGTGGACCTCCTTCCCCGCGCCGTCGCAGCGGCCCTCGCCGCAACGCTCGGAGAACGCGCTCGCCGACCAGTACCCGGCCGGCGCCTGGTGTCGGACCAGCCAGTCGAGGCCGCGCGAGACGGCGTCCGCGCTCGGGATCGGCGCCGCGACGCCGGCGGCGGCGGCGTCGTCCACCGGGGTGCGCACGCAGGCGAGGAGCGGCGCGAGCATCAGGACGGCGAAGGTCGGACCGGGGCTCGGGATGCGCTTCTTCACGGACACCTCCACGGAAGGTTCGATGATCGGCGAGTCGAGGTCGGACGGTGCGGCGTCGACACGGGCGACGATTCGCTCGTCACTCCGTCCCTTCGGGGAGCTCGGGCAACGCGGCGTCGAAGCGCTCCTTCGTCGCCCCGACCGACCGGAGGGCGACCTCCGCCTCGCTCCCGGCCACGGAGGCGAGTCCGACGAGGAGGTGCTCGGTCCCGATCACGTGGTCTCCGTTCCGGCTCGCGGCCTCGAACGCCGCCTCGAGCGTCCGCTTGGCCGGCTCGGAGAACGGGAGGCGCTTCGGCCGTTCCCGGTGCGGCTCCCCCCGCTCGATCCGGGCCTCCACCGCCGCGGCGACCTCGTCGGGCGTGACGCCGATCCGCTCGAGCAGCAGCCCGGCGCGGGTCTCCCCCTCCCGCGCGAGGCCGCACAGCGCGAGGAGCACGTGGTCGGCGTCGATCACCTCGTGGCCGAACTCGAGGCAGAGGTCGCTCGAGCCGGTCATCACCGCACGCGACGGTTTCGTGAATCGATCGAACATCGAATTCCCCTCCCGAGAGGACGAGGTCTCCGGATCCGCGGCCTCGATCGGGCCGCCACCCGGATCGCTCCCCCAGCAGACCACGCGGGCGAGCGGGGCGGTAGGCTCTCCCCGTCGATTCCCGGGGAACTCCGCGGCGCGCGGCCGGTCCCGTGCCGTCGACCGAACCGAAGCAGAGGAGCACGATGCTCGTCCACCGTCCGACCGCCCTCGCCGCCCTGACCGCCCTCCTCGCGACCGCTCTCCCGGCGCAGGAGTCGAAGCTCCCGATCCGGGAGATCACCCTCTATCGCTCGGGCGTCGGCGCGTTCGAGCACGTCGGCCGCCTCCGCGGCGACGTCCGCGCCCAGCTGAAGTTCCCGACCGACGCCGTCAACGACATCCTGAAGTCGATGACGATCCTCGACCTCGGCGGCGGCTCGATCGGGCCGGTCAGCTACGGGTCGAAGGAGCCGCTCGAGCGCCGCCTCGCCTCGTTCGGCGTCGACATCTCGAAGGCCCCGTCGATCCCCGACCTCTTCCGCCAGCTCCGCGGCGCCCGCCTGAAGGTCGTCACCCTCGACGGGACGCGCGAGGGGACGATCCTCGGCGTCGAGGACCGACAGGTCGTCGCCGCCGCCGGCGACGACGCGGCCGTCGTCGTCCGCCCCCACCTGAACCTCCTGACCGACGGCGGCGTCCGCTCGGTCGAGGTCGCCTCCATCGCCTCGTTCGAGCTCCTCGACGAGGCGCTCGCCGAGGAGCTCCGCCTCGCCCTCGCCGCCCTCGCCGACCAGCGCGCCGAGCGGATCAAGACCGTCGACCTGTCGTTCCGCGGCGACGCCGCGAAGGAGCGGACCGTCGTCGTCACCTACGTCCGCGAGATGCCGGTCTGGAAGACGAGCTACCGCCTCGTCCTGCCCGAGGACACGAACGACGGCGCGAACGACGGCACGAAGGAGGCCGCGAAGCCGACCCTCCAGGGGTGGGCGATCGTCGAGAACACCACCGACGACGAGTGGAACGACGTCCGACTCTCGCTCGCGTCGGGCCGCCCGGTCGGGTTCACCATGGACCTCTACCAGCCGATCTACGCCGCCCGGCCGGACGTCCCCGTCCCGCTCGACGAGGGGCTCGCGCCGAAGCTGTACGACTCGAGCGGCCGGCCGATGCCGGAGCCGCCCGCCGCACGTCGGGCGGCCCTGGCCCGGGAGATGGGCGAGCTCACCGACCGCGCCATCGTCGGCGCCGTCGAGAACAAGCGCATGAAGTCGGTCGAGTCCGAGCTGCGCGCGCTCGGCTACGTCCAGGCGGACGGGCTCGGCGAGTCACAGGCGTCGGGCGGCGAGGTCGGCGGGCAGTTCCACTACACCGTCGACGCGCCGGTCACCCTCGCCCGCCAGCGCTCGGCCATGCTCCCGATCCTCCTCTCGAAGATCGACGGACGCCGCCTCTCGATCCTCACCGTCGAGAACCCGCTCCGCGCCCCCGAGCACCCGATGCAGGGGGTCGAGCTGACCAACGACACCGATCTCCACCTCATGCCCGGCCCGATCGCGGTCTTCGACGGCGGCGCCTACGCCGGCGACGCCCAGATCGACCACACCGCCCGGAACCAGCGCCGCCTCCTCTCGTTCGCGATGGACATCGACGTCGAGTGCAAGACCCGCGCCACGTCGGAGGAGACCCTCGTCGGCGTCAAGATCGTCGACGGGGCGATCGTGCAGGCGACGCGGCAGGAGAACCGCCGCACCTACGAGCTCGTCAACTACGACGAGCAGCGCGGCCGGACCGTCCTCGTCGAGTACCCGAAGTCGGGCGGATGGTCGTTGAAGGTCCCCGCGGAGCCGACCGAGGAGACGTCGTCGGCCTACCGGTTCGAGGTGTCGCTCCCGGCCGGCGGACAGGCGGTCCGGGAGGTCGTCGAGGTCCGGACCCTCGAGCACCGCATGGCCGTGACGTCGTATCCGCTGCCGACGATCCTCGAGTTCCGCTCCGACGGGAAGGCCTCGCAGGCGGTCGTCGACGCGATCGCCCGCGCCGCCGACCTGCAGGCGCGCGTCCACGCCAAGGCCGAGGAGCTGAACCGCCTCGACGCCGAGCGCCGGGCGATCGCCGAGGAGCAGGGGCGCATCCGCGACAACCTCGGCCGCGTCCCGGCGAACAGCGACCTCCACCGCCGCTACGTCGAGAAGCTCGGCGCGCAGGAGGACCGCCTCGACGCGATCACCGCCGAGCGCGTCTCGGTCGAGGACGCGAGGGACGAGGCCCAGCGCGCGTTGAACGAGTTCCTCCGCGACCTCGACGTGGAGTGACCCTCCGCCCGAGGGCCCGCCGACGATTCGACGGAGGGAGCGGGAACCCCGGGGCGCGGGGACGGTCGTATGATCGTCCCCCCGCTCTCCGGAGGTCCCGATGTTCCACGTCGCCCGATTCGTCGCCCCGCTCGCGATGGGTCTCTCCCTCCTCCCGTCCCTCGAGGCCCAGGAACCCGTGCTCCCGATCCAGGAAATCACCCTCTATCGCTCGGGCGTCGGCGCGTTCGAGCACGTCGGTCGCCTCCGCGGCGACGTCCGCGCCCAGCTGAAGTTCCCGACCGACGCCGTCAACGACATCCTGAAG
>JAUIEL010000596.1 GCA_030428825.1 bacterium | reverse complement strand
AGCGACGTGCGCGACGGCTGGCTGCTCGAGCTGCGCGACCGGATCGCGGCGCTCGAGACGCGCGTGACGTCGACCTCCGAGACGCTCGCACGGCGGACGGCCGGCGGACGCGACGGCGCGGCGGGGACGGACGGCCGGCGCGGCGCCGAGGGGCGCGGCGCGGGCGGCGAGCCCCGCACGATCACGCGTCTCGAGAAGGAGGCGTGGGGCGACTTCGACGCCGACGGCGACGACGACGTGCTCGTCCTCGCGCCGGCGGCCGAGGCGACCCTCCTGAAGAACCTCGGCGACGGCCGCTTCGACGACGTCACCGCGACGGCGGGGCTCGGCTCGACCGAGGGCGCTCGGATCGCGCTCTGGGAGGACGTCGACGGCGACCGCCGGCTCGACCTGCTGATGGTCGGCGCGGACGGCGCGGCGCGGCTGCTCCTCGGCGACGGCACGGGGCGGTTCACCGACGTGACCCGCGCGTACGGGCTCGACCTCGGCGCCCCGATCGTCGCCGCCTCGTTCCTCGACCACGACCAGGACGGCCGGAGCGATCTCCGCGTCGAGCTGGCCGACGGCACCGTCCTCCTCCACCGCAACCTCGGGAACGGGACGTTCGAGACGACGCGGCTGCGCGAGGCGCTCGCGGCGCCGGCCGACCGCCTGCACGCCCTCGAGGAGGAGAACGCGACGATGCGCGCGCGGCTCGCCGAGGTCGAGGCGCTCCTCGAGCAGCTCGTCGACGCGAACGGGAGCGACCGATGAAGCGGCACCTCCTCACCCTCGCGGCGGCCGTGGCGCTCGCCGGCGCGGCCGACGCCCAGGTCGGCGGCGGTTTCGACCAGTCGCGCGGCGCGATCGCCGGGGGCGCGGTCGAGGCGAGCGGCGGCGGCTTCTCCGTCGTCGGCAGCGCGGCGCTCCCCGGACAGGCGGCGCCGCTGTCGACCGGCGGCTACGAGGTCTCCGGCGGATACGAGTCCGCGCTCTGCCACGGCGGCCTCGTCACGTACGGCAACGGCTGCCCGGGGAGCGGCGGGATCGTCCCGACGTTCACGTACCTCGGGTGTCCCGCCGGCGCCGAGAACGTCGCCCTGCAGGTGACCGGCGGTCTCGGCGGTTCGGTGGCGTTCCTCTTCCTCGGCCTGGGCGAGGCGGCGCTGCCGATGGGCGCGGGATGCACGCTGAACGTCTTCCCGCTCCTGCCGATCTCGGTCGGCCCGCTCCCCCTGAGCGCCGGCGGTCCGGGGCAGGGCGCGATCACGGTGCCGGTCTTCATCCCGGCCGACGCGCCGTTCTCGTTCGAGGTGACGGTGCAGGCGTTCGTGACCGACGCCGCGTCGCCGACCGGGTTCGCCAACTCGGCGGGCGTGCGCGTCTTCCACGGCTGACGCGGGCCGTTCGCCGACGCACGGCCCCGGGCGCTCTCTCGAGCCCCCGGGGCCGGCTTCGTCTCGTCGCGCGGAGGGAGCGTCAGGGAGGGCAGATCGAGATCCGCAGCCCCGGCGTCGCCGCGACGCCGCCGGTCGAGCCGATGTCGCCGACGAGCGTCTGGCAGTGGACCGTCACCCCGACCAGCGCGGTGTCGTTCGGGACCGTCACGCCGAACGTGACCGTCCCCGTGCCGCCCAGGCCGGGCGTGCCGGCCATGGTGAACGGGAGCCAGACGATCGGCAGGTTCGGGTCGACCAGGAAGTCGCCGAAGTCCGCCGCGACCTGCGCCTGCCCCGCTCCCAGCGCGAGCAGGGCCGGCGCGCCGCCGAGGGCCTCGTCGACGGTGAGGGAGAACGGACCACCCGGCTTCGGGAGGATGTTGACCGTCCACTGCGGCGTGAACCCGCCGGTCCCCGCGCTCCCGTTGCCGTAGATCGAGGGCGGCGTCGGGCAGGCGTCGATCGTGACCGTCGGGCAGAACGAGTGGATCCCGCCGCCGACTTCCTTGACGGAGACGTTGAACGCGTACGTGCCGGGCGGGACCTGTCCCCCGACCTGGGTCGTCTGGTCCCAGGAGTCGAAGAAGCTCTGCCCCGGCTGGATGAACTGCTGTCCGATCTGGCACGGCCGGAACGGGACGACGACCGACCCGCCGCACTGCGACTTGAACACCTTCTTGTAGAGGCAGCTGTCCTCGATGAAGTAGGTGCAGTTCGGCGAGACGTTGGTGACGATGACCTGGATCGGCTGGCCGACCGTCGCCGCGGCCGGGAAGACCTGGACGTTCAGTCCGGCGGCGCCGCACTGGGCGGACGCGGACGGGGCGAGGACGGCGGCGGCGAGCGCCGCGACGAGCGGGGCGAGGCGACGGGCGATCGGCATGGGGGTTCCTCCGGGCGGACGAGACGGGCGACCGGGAGTCCCTAGCTCGCGGCCGCCTCGATCTTGACGCACCGACCCCGGTTTCGGGGCAGGTTTTCCGCCCCGGTCCCTCGTCCTCCCACCCCCCGGCGGGATCAGGAGTCGACCGCGATCGTCTGATGCAGCTTCTTCGCCGCTCCGCCGCGGAATCCGAACAGCTTCGCGAACGCGACCTCGATCTCGTCGCGCGCCTTCTCGATCCGCTTCACCGCCTTCTTCCCGTTCGTCTTCCCCGTGGCGAACAGCAGCTCGACCTTCGAGATCGCCTTCCCCATCGTCTGATCCGCCTTCGCGATCGCGGCCGCCAACGCGTCGACGTCGGTGTCCGGGTCGAGCGTTCCCTCCTGGACGGCGGCCTCGAGCGCGTCCGCGGCGAGGTCGAGGAACAGCTCGTTGCTGGCCGTCAGGTTCAGGGCGTCGGCCATGTCGTGCGGCGGCGGCTGATCGAACATCCCGAGCACGAAGACGCAGTTGGAGAGCGCCCTCGCGAGCTGCAACCCGACGAGCTCCTCGTCCCCCGCCGCCGGGAGGTCCTTCGAGCGCGTCGTGAAGTCGGAGAAGTAGTAGGTCCCCTTCTTCCCCAGGCCCTCGACGCCGAGCTCGGCCCGGAAGACCTCGCCCGGAGCGACGGGGACCGTGGTGAGGAGCGTCGGCGTCTCGAAGTCGTCGTGCCCCGGGCCGTCCGGCCGCGCGGCCCCGAGCTCGACGCCGCCGGTCGTCGCCGTCAGCGTGAGGAAGAGCTCCTCCGCCTGGGGGAAGTCGACCGGCGCCCCGACCGGAGTCCCGTCGACGCGGGCCCGGACCGTGAAGCCGAGCTGCTCCGCGTTCCAGGTCGCCTCGACCCGCGCGACGACGCCGGACTCGGGGCGCCGCTGCAGGAACGCCGTCGAGACGCCGGACTCGAGCCCCTTCGTCTGGTGGATCGCGACCCGCGTGAAGACGGAGACCTCCCCCTCGAGCCGGCGGTCGAACCGCTCGGTCGCCGCCGCGCCGTCCTCCTTGGCGGTCATGCGGTACCGCTTCAGCGTCGCCCCGTCCTCTCCCTTCGCCGGCTGGTACTTCACGCGGTCCTTCCGCTTGACGTCCTTCTTCTCGCCGTCGGGGACGAGTTCGAGCGGCACCCGGTCGTCGTCGAGGCTGGAGAAGACGACGTCGATCGGGAACGGCGCCGCGCAGAAGAAGTAGCAGCAGCCCGGGAGGGAGGTTCCGGCGAGGAGGGCGAGGAGCGGCGGCAGGAGGGGGGATCGGAAGCGGGCGGTCATGGCGTCTCCGGCACGAGGTGCGATCGCGAGAGGGAGAAAGCGGCTCGGGACGAGGCGCAACCGGGAAAACCGGACCCGTCCCGCGGTCGGTCGGCGAGGCGGTCGCGGGGTACGATCGACCCCATGCCGGAACCCGACGACGTCGAGCGGCTGCTCGCCGAGTGCCTGGACCTCCCGGAGACCGAGCGCAAAGCGGCGCTGGAGGAGCGATGCCGGGCGCATCCGGAGGACGCGGACGCGCTGCGAGGACGGTTCGAGGCGCTCGCGCGGTTCGGGCTCGTCCTCGACCCCTCTCCCGACCCGCGGGCCCCGGAACGTCTGGGGGAGTTCCGCCTGCTCGAGACGCTCGGCGGGGGCGGGATGGGCGTCGTCCACCTCGCCGAGCAGGAGCCGCTCGGACGTCGGGTCGCGCTGAAGTGCATCCGGCCCGAGCACCTCTACTTCGAGGGAGCTCGCGAACGGTTCCGGCGAGAGGTCGCGGCGGTCGCGCGCCTGAAGCACCCGAACATCGTCCCGATCTACACCTTCGGCGAGGAGGACGGCGTCCCGTACTTCGCCATGGAGCGGATCGAGGGGCGTTCGCTCGCCGACGTCCTCGCGCTCCTCCAGGGGCGCCCGCCGCACGAGCGGACCGGCGCGGACGTCGCCCGGGCGCTCGGCGCGGACCCGGCGGCGTTCGAGGGGACGTGGGCGCAGGTCGCGATCCGGATCGCCCGGCAGGTCGCGGCCGCCCTGGCGCACGCGCACGCGCGCGGCGTGGTGCACCGCGACGT
>JAUIEL010000595.1 GCA_030428825.1 bacterium | reverse complement strand
AGCAGGCCGTGCTCGATCGAGAGGCGGAAGGTGCTGGGCGCGTCGTCCGGCTGCGAGGTCGCCCAGACCGCCTGGACGTTCATCGCCATGTCGCCGATCGCCAGGGCCGGGAGCGGAGCGAGGCCGCCGTCGTGGAACAGGTCCGGGTACGCGCCGTACGGCTTCCCGTTCGCCAGCGCGGCGAGGTGCGAGTCGAAGCGGAGGCGCTGGACCGGGGCGGTGATCGGGCACGGGCCGTCGCCGACGATCTCCCAGAGCGGGAGCGCGCACTCGGTCGTCTCGGCCGAGGTCGAGAGCCCCTCCATGTCCTGGAACGAGTAGGTGTAGCTCTTCGAGTCGTGGAACGAGAGGAGATCGAGGCTGCCGCCGGCCTTGTCGAGCCCGAACGCGAGGTTGAAGTCGACGCCGGTCTCGGTCGTCACGCTGTTCTCGCCGTTGACGTTCTTCGGCGCGTAGTCGCGGAGCTGGATCCCGTCGAGCGCCGAGAGCGGCGCGCCGGCGTCGGCGAGCACCTCGATCGTGACCGCGGCGCGCTCGTTGAACCACCCCTTGTGCATCTTGCCGTCCGCGAACACCTCGGGGCGGAACCCGGGCCCCAGCGTGCTGATCCGGAGGGACCGCTCGGACGGGTTGTACGAGGCGAACTGCTCGACCTCGAACTGGACGTCGACGCTGCCGGCCGGGATCTTCGCGGTCGACATCGCGGGCTCGGCGATCCAGCTCTCCTTGATCTGCACGACGTGCTTCCGGTACGCCCAGAGCGGCGGGGCGTCGCCGACCCCGCGGCTGGCCGGGCGCTCCTGGTCGAGCAGGGCGTCGATCTCCTCCGCGATCCCGGTCGACGTCATGTCGGACGTCCGTCCCTCGCCGTTCCGTCGCCGTTCGCCGAGGACCGTGACGAGCGTCGTCGCCCCGCCGTCCCGGCCGCGGAGCACGACGGCGTCGGCGTCGAAGCCGATCCCGACCAGCGCCTTCATGCCCCCGGCGGCGGCGTTCTCGATCACGACCGGGACGCCCGTCCGGAGGGCGACGTCGATCACCCGGCGTTCGCCGACCGACGGCTCGGCCGCCGCGAGGTCCAGGCCGACGAACCTCGCGCCGAGGAGCGCGGCCGCGACCTCCTTCCGGCCCCCCTCCCGCTCGCGCACGTCCGCGGCGATCGCGGTCGCGGCGACCTGCGGCCGGCCGTGCGCCAGGCGGAAGAGCGCCGGCGAGGTCGCCGTCCCCACGAGGACCGCCTCGGTCGCCGGCGCGGCCTCGCCGCGTTCGATCCAGGCGACCGGAGGCGCCCCGCGTGAGGCGTCCGAGTCCGCGTCGAGGAGGTTCGGCCCGATCGCCGCCGCGAGGGCGAACGAGGCGACGCCGAGGGAGTAGGCCGAGCGGGAGGTGAGAAGGGTCGTCATGGTTCCGGTCTCCGGGTTCGGTGGTCCGTTCGGGACCGGAGGCGGAGTCGGAGGGGCGATCCCCTGATCGCCCGAGAGAAAAAGTCGCGGAACGCGGGCCGCCGCTCGGTTCGTCCTTCCCGGCGCGCGCCTCACGCGGAGCCCCCGGGAAGAGCTGCGCGCGGAGCAGTCCGCGCGTGAGCCTTGCGAGATCCCGCCCCCGGCCGGCCCGTCGGCCCCGGACCCGCGCCCGGCCACCCGCGTCGATCGAATGCCGCCCGTGCGGCCCGGTGCGACGCCTTGCGTCTGGGTGCGACCCCTTGCGAACGCGAAGAGTGGCGGAGGGGGAGGGATTCGAACCCCCGGGGCCTTGCGCCCCACCGGTTTTCGAGACCGTCGCGGGGGTTCGTAAAGGGACGACGATGTAGTGACTTGTGACTTCGTGTTCCCGAACGATAGCGCCAGCGAGAGCACCGCGGCGCATAGCGTGGGCAGGGCTCCGGAACTTCTTTTCCCACAGGTGGTTGCGGATGCCGCTGGCGATGCGATAGATACCACTACATGTGGCCTCCTCGTGTAACCGTTTCTATCCGATGAGCGCGATCGAGACGAACCCCGTCGCCCGGGCCGTTCGCGCTTTCCGGCGCGCCGGGGGGACCCTGCGGACCTCCGAGGCCCTCCGCGCCGGCGTCCATGCCTCGACCCTTTACCGCATGCGGGACGAGGGCCTCCTCGTCCGCCTCGCCCGCGGCCTCTACCGACTCGCAGATCTCGAGCCGCTCTCCCGGCACGACCTCGTCGTCGTCGCCCGCCGTATCCCCAAGGCGGTCGTCTGCCTCGTCTCCGCGCTCTCGCTGCACGACGTCACCACCCAGATCCCGACCGCGGTCGACGTCGCCCTTCCTCGGGGGCACGCCCGTCCGAAGCTCGACCATCCGCCCCTTCGCCCGCACTGGTTCAGCGGGGCACTCTTCAGCGGCGGGGTCGAGGAGATCGAGGTCGACGACGCCCGCGTGCGCGTCTACTCGGTCGAGAAGACCCTCGTCGACTGCTTCCGTCTCCGGGATCAGGTCGGGATGGAGGCGTTCCTCGAGGCGCTCCGCCTGTACCGCGCGCGCAAGCCGCTCCGTGTCGACCTCCTCCTCGAGTTTGCGCGCGCCGGTCGGGTCGAGGGGAAGCTCACACCGTACGTCGAGGCCGTGCTGTGACCCGCCGGGAGATCAAGAACGTGGCGGCGTCGGTGCATCAGCGGCTGCTGGACCAAGCGCGGAAGCAGAACCGGCCGTTCCAGACCGTCCTTCAGCACTACGCGCTGGAACGCTGGCTCTACCCCCTCTCGGAGTCCTCGCAAGTTGACCGGTTCGTTCTGAAAGGCGCGCTCATGCTGCTCGTGTGGCGCGCCCCCGTCGTCCGACATACCCTCGACATCGATCTGCTCGGTCGCATCGACAACGACCCTGTGGTTCTCGACGGGATCGTTCGGGACGTGTGCGGCGTCTCCGCCCCCGACGACGGGATGGTCTTCGACCGCGAGTCCGTGCGAGCGGAGCCGATCACCGCCGACGCCGAGTACGTCGGTGTGCGCGCGACGTTCCGAGGCGCGCTCGGCCGGGCGCGGGTCGCCATGCAGATCGACGTCGGCATCGGCGACGCGGTCGTCGGCGCGGAGCGGATCGAGGACTACCCGGTCCTCCTCGACTTCCCGGGCCCTCGGCTGCTTGGGACGAGCCGCGAGACCTCGATCGCAGAGAAGTTCCACGCCATGATCCAACGGGGTCGACTGAACAGCCGCATCAAGGACTACTTCGACATCTGGCTGCTGTCACGGCACTTCGAGTTCGATGGCGCGAAGCTGGCGGACGCGATTCGGCGGACGATGGAGACGCGGCGGACGGTCATCCCCGCTCGGCCCGAGGGGCTCGATCCCGAGTACGCCCGGTCACCCGGGCGAGCGTCGCAGTGGCGGAAGTTCATCGAGCGGAACCGCGTGGAGGACGATGTCCCCCCGCTCGAGGAGGTCGTCGCCGCCATCGCGGCGTTCCTCCTTCCCGTCTCCGATGCCGTTCGAGAGCAGGCGCCGTTCACCCGACGCTGGCCGGCTTCCGGGCCGTGGTCCGAGTGACACGACCCGGATCGAGCGGAAGAAACCGTCTGCACTTGTGCAGAAGTGCAGACGTTTCCTGCGAGCCGCAGTCGGATCTCGAGGAGTGAGCTCGAGCGGGCAACGATCTGGCCCGTCCGCGGACCTCTCGTCGTGGGCGGTAGGCTCCCCGGGCCATGTCGTTCGAACGCACGCCCCCTCCCCACCGTCTCCTCGGCCTCCTCCTCGCGGTCTTCGCCAGCTGGGTCCACCGCCACCAGCAGCGGACGCTCGAATACGTCCTCGAGGAGAACCGCGCGCTGCGCCGTAAGCTCGGCCGGAAGCGGATCCTTCTCACGGACGCAGAGCGGAGACGCCTCGCCGTCAAGGGGAAGGCGCTCGAAGGGAAGCTCCTCCGTCGGTACGCGACCATCGTCACGCCCGACACGATCATGGCGTGGAACCGCCTCCTGGTCGCGGCGAAGTGGACGGACTCGAGGAAGGGCCCCGGTCGACCGCCCGTGATCCACGCCACCCGTCGGCTCGTCGTGCGGATGGCCCGCGAGAATCCAGGCTGGGAACTCGGGAGAATCCAGGGCGCAATGAAACACGTCGGTCACCGCGTCGCCCGCTCCACGATTTCGAAGCTCCTCTCCGAGCATGGCATCCCGCCGGCTACGGAGCGCGCGACATCCTGGCGCACCTTCCTCCGCGCGCACTGGGACACTCTTGCCGCCGCAGACTTCTTCCAGGTCGAGGTCTGGACGTCGACCGGGCTCCGGACGGTGTTCGTCTTGTTCGCGATCCGGCTCGCCACTCGCCGCGTGGACATTCTCGGAGTGACCGATCGCGCGAACGAGGAGTTCATGCGGCAGGTCGCGCGCAACATCATCGACCCCGAGCCGCCGCCGGCGCTCGAGGGGGCG
>JAUIEL010000594.1 GCA_030428825.1 bacterium | reverse complement strand
CGGCGATCGTCTGCGTCCGCGTTCCGTCCGGCGCGGCGCCGATCTCGTCCGTCGTCGGGAAGTAGACGGGGATCGAGAAGCGGTCGTTCATCGCCGGGGCGGCGAGGTCGAGGACGTCGACGAAGTCGAGTCCGCCGGCGCCGAGGCAGAGCGCGACGTCGACGTCGCCGGCCGACTTCGGATCGACCCGCGGCAGGAGCGCCATCGAGTTCCCGTGGCCGCCGACCTCCCCGGTGACGAGGAGGCTCGGATGCTCGTACATCCACGCCGGGAGCGATTCGTGGTCGGTGGGGTCCCACGGCGACATGTCGAACGAGGTCACGAACTCGTAGTCCGGAACGTGGTCGCCCGGGACCCCGTCGTCGTTGTCGTACGGCGCGTTCGCGCCCACCCACCGGCGATCCGGCACCCGCGCGCCGCGCAGGATCACGAGGCCCGCGAAGTGGTCGGTGTAGAACGCGAGCCCGTCCCGCACCTCCACGTCGATCACTCCCGCCTCTTTCAACATGCCGGCGCCGAAGTGCGGGAAGATGTTGTCGTTGTGCGAGCCGATGAACTCGTCGGGGCCGTGCGCGGGGACGCCCGGCACGTAGGCGAGGAACGTCGCCGACAGCGGGTTCGCCGCCGTCGCCGTCTCGAAGCCGGTGACGTCGACCGCGACCAGACCGCCGAGCCCGTACGCGACGTACGCGATCGTCCGGTCCGCGTACTCCGCGACGTCGAGGTCCTGGGCGTTGTAGTAGTACTTTCCGTACCGTTCGAAGTCCGCCCACGGCGTGGCGATCGAGGTCGACCCGCCGCCCTGCGTGTTCTCGATCTCGTAGCTCGCCTGCCGGTGGTCCGGCATGCCGGTGTCGGGGTCGAGGAATCCGGGCTGGACCTCCCGCCGGACGTCCATGTCGAGGAACCAGTCCTCGGTCATCGCGACGTCGGTGTAGAGGTTGTACTCGCCGACGCGCTGCAGGCTCCAGGGGTCGTAGATCCCGAGGCCGAGGAACTGACGCGCGACGAACAGCCGGCCGTTCACGAGCCGAAGCGCCAACGGCGCGCCCCACGGGAGCTCGCCGGCGTACTGGAGGACGTACGCCTCGTGATCGATCTCGAGCGTCCCGTTCCGTTCGAGAGACGGGCCGCCCGGGTCGAGCAGCGCGGCGAGGCGCGTCCGGTGCAGGCCGAAGTCGGCGTCGGCGATCCAGAGGAACCGACCGTCCGTCTCGAGGGCGGTGATGGTGCCGCTCGACCCGGACTTCTCCTGGTCGACGAGGATCGCGCCGCCGCCTTCCGTGTAGGTGAGACCGCGGATCAGGTAGTCGACGGTGACCGTGTCGACGAGGCGGGGCCGCGTCGGGTCCTCGAGACCGACCACCGCGATCCCTTCTCCGCCGATCGCGACGAGCGCGTAGCGGGACTCACGATACTCGACGACGAGGATGTCCCGGACGAACCCCGAGAGCTGCAGCTCGGCGACCCGGTCCTGGACGACGCCGACCGGCGTGACGTTCAGCCGGCCGCCGACGTTGAAGATCACCCAGTCGTCGCCCTGGTACGGGAACGTCGCCACGGCCGTCGTGGCGCCGCCGATCTGCGCGTTCTCGCCCAGCGCAGGGGAGATGTCGACGGGTCGGAGGTGAGCCGACACCACCGCCGTGTCGACGCCGGTCGGATAGGTGAGGGAGAGCTGGAAGGTCAGGTCCACGTCGACCGCGACCTCGAGGCCGCGGAGGTCGGCGATCGCCTGGCTGGGGCCGAGCGCGATCAGCTCGACGCGCGGACCGCCGATCTGCGACCAGAGGTGGTCGATCGGCGTCCCCAGGTACTGCGCCTGGAGGGTGATACGAGGCAGCGACCCTTCGACGAGATCGTCGGGGGTCGCCGTGAGCGTCGTGCGCTGTCCGAAGGCGGACGCGCCGAGGCAGAGGGAGAGAGCACACGTGACGAGCGTGCCGAGGCGAGACATCTCACATCTCCTTTCTCGAAGGAGTGTCGAACCAAGGAACGGACCGGGACGGGGTCCGGTGGGAGGGCGGCAACCGGCGTTCCGGACGGAGGCGCCGGCCGGTCGGCGCCGCTCCGCTCCGGCGGCGCGCGCGCTTCCCCGGTCGGGGCGTTCGCGGGGACGGGGCGACGGCGCTTGATCGGGGGGCGACGGCGCGGTCGACTCGGCGCCTCATGTCGCCGCCCCCCCTCCCCGCCGAAGAGTCCGACGTTCTCGTGATCGGCGCGGGCGCGGCCGGGACGATCGCCTCGATCGCGGCGCGGGGCGCGGTCGACGACCGGGGCGGCGCGACCGCGGTCCCGCGGGACGCGCCGTCGGTCCGGCTGCTCGACGGCGCGCCGAAGGTCGGCCTGAAGATCCTCGTCTCCGGCGGCGGTCGGTGCAACGTCACCAACGAGGCGGTCGACGAGCGCGACTACGAGAGCGACGCGCCGAAGGTCGTCCGGGGCACGCTGCGCGGGTTCCCGCCCGAGGCCGTCCGCGCGTTCTTCGAGACGCGCGGGTGTCCGCTCTACGCCGAACCGCTCGGCAAGCTCTTCCCGACGACCGACCGCGCGCGGGACGTGCTGGCGACGCTCCTCGACGCGACGGAACGGAGCGGGGCGGTCCTCGAGCGGGGGGCGCGCGTGGTCGACGTCGAGCGGGACGCGGACCGGTTCGTCACGCGGACCGACGACGGCCGCGCCTTCGCGTCGCGACGGCTGGTGGTCGCCACCGGCGGGAAGAGCCTGCCGCGCACCGGGTCGCGCGGCTTCGGGTTCGAGCTCGCGGCGCGCTTCGGCCACGCCGTCGTGTCGCCCCTCCCGGCGCTGACGCCGCTCTTCCTCGGGGACGACTCCCCCCTCGCGGCGCTCGCCGGCGTGACGGTCCCGGCGACGCTCTCGCTCGTCCCCCGCGGCGCGCCGCCCGACCAGGTCGCGGGGCGGCGGTTCCGGCCGCTCGCCCGCGCGTCGGGGAGTTTGCTGGTCACGCACCGCGGGGTGTCCGGGCCGGCGGCGCTCGACGTCAGCGGCGCGGTCGGACGCGCGATCGAGGGCGGCACGCCGGTCACGCTCGAGGCGGACTTCGTCGGTCTCGTCGTCGGGGAGTCGCCCTGGTCCCCGTTCCGCGACGCTCGGAAGCCGCCCGGCGCGTCGCTGCCGCCGGCGCTCGGGCTGCGACCCGTCGACGGGGAGACGTTCCGGGCCGCCTTCGCCGCGCTCGTCGCCTCGGACCCCCGCCGGAGTCTCGGCGTCCTCGTCGCGCGCCTCCTCCCCCGCTCGCTCGGCGACGCGCTCCTCCGCCGCGGCGGGCTCGACCCGGCCGCCCCGCCTCCCGACCCGACGGACCCCGCGCGCCGTCTGCACCGGGCTCTCGCGCACGTCGACCTCCGCGCCGTCGGGACGGACGGCTTCGACAAGGCCGAGGTGACGTCCGGCGGGGTCCCCCTCCGCGAGCTGCACCGCACCACGCTGGAGAGCCGCCTCGTCTCCGGCCTCCACTTCTGCGGGGAGGTCGTCCACTGCACCGGCCGCCTCGGGGGGTTCAACTTCCAGTGGGCCTGGTCGAGCGGGTTCGCCGCGGGCCGCGCCGCCGCCCGGCGACCCTGACGCCTTCGGGGGGAGAACCGGCGGATCTCGCGCCGGACCGGGGCGGAACCGGGTTACCCTGCCCGGTTCGCGATTCACCTCAGGAGGACACACGTGGGATCCCGCCTTCTCGCTCTCTCGACCCTCTCCCTCGCCCTGTTCGCCGGCTCGGCGCACGCCCAGTTCGACGACCAGTGGGCGAGCTTCGTGAAGGACAACTCGCTGCTCGGCCCGAACCCGACGGCGATCTCCTCGATCAACGAGGAGACCGACCTCGCCTGGGGCGACCTCGACCAGGACGGCTTCGTCGACGTCGTCGTCGTCCGGAAGCAGCCGTTCACGACCTCGGGAAAGCGGCGCAACATGCTGCTGATGAACGAGAACGGCGTGTTGAACGACCGGACCGGGGTCTACGCGCTGGCGTCGGACGTCGCGGGGGACTTCGGGTTCGCCACCCCGACGAACGACCGTGACGTCGAGATCGCCGACCTGAACGGCGACGGCTACCCCGAGGTCGTCACCGCCGTCGACCTGAGCCCGTCCGACCCGAAGCACATCAGCCACCCGCGCGTCTACCTGAACCTCGGCGATGACGTCTCCGGCCAGTGGCAGGGGCTCCGCTACGAGGACGCGCGCGTCCCGCAGCTCCAGCACCTGACCTCCGGGATCTCGGTCAGCCCGCGGTTCGCGGCCGTCACGTCGGGCGACGTCGACGGCGACGGGGACGTCGACCTCTACTTCGGCGACCAGGACACGGGCGGCGGCCACAGCGCGGCGAACGACTCGGACGACCGCCTGCTGATCAACGACGGCAACGGCTTCTTCAC
>JAUIEL010000593.1 GCA_030428825.1 bacterium | reverse complement strand
CCCCCGTCGGTCCACCCACGACCCCGACACCCCGCGCCAGCGCCCTCTCCCCTGCTCTCCCCTGCTCTCCCCTGCTCTCCCTTGCTCTCCCTTGCTCTCCCCTGCTCTCCCCTGCTTCCCCTAGAACTGGAAGTAGATGAACGGCTTGTACTCCACCGCCGCGAGCCCCAACGCCACCGCCCACGCCACCCCGTACACCGCCGCCCAGAGCACGTCCGGCAGTCGCCTCAGCGGGGTCGCGCCGAGGCGCCAGGCCGCGAAGTGAAGCGCGACGCAGAGGGCGAGCGCCCACCAGAGGATCGCCGGGAGGGCCTCCGCGCCCGCGCTCCCGCCGAACAGGATCGAGAGCTGGGTCCCGTTCTTCTCGAAGCTCTCCGCCCGGAAGACGGTCCACGACATCATCAGGACGAACGTCGTGATCAGCGGGCCGAGGAGGTGGACGGTCCGCCGGACGACGCTCTCCGCCGGCACGATCCGGACCCACCACTGCACGGAGATCAGCAGGATCGCGTGGATCACGCCGAACAGGACGAAGTTCCAGCCGGCGCCGTGCCAGAGCCCGCAGAGGACGAGGACGACCACCAGGTTCCAGGTCGTCCGGACCGCCGTCCCGCGGTTCCCGCCGAGCGGGACGTACAGGTAGTCGCGCAGCCAGAACGAGAGCGTCATGTGCCAGCGGCGCCAGAAGTCGCGGACGCTCGTCGTGAAGTACGGGAAGTCGAAGTTCTTCGGCAGCGTGTACCCGAGCATCGCCGCCGACGCGATCGCCATGTCGGAGTAGCCGGAGAAGTCGCAGTAGAGCTGCACGTGGAAGATCGCGAGCGACATCCAGTTGCTCGCCGCGTCGAACGCGCCGGGGTCGGAGAGGACCCGGTCGGCGAACGGCGAGAGGTTGTCGGAGACGCACGCCTTCTTGAAGTACCCGACCAGGAACAGCCCGAGGCTCGCCCGGAACGGGACGTCGGCGAGCCGCTTCCGCTCGACGAGCTGCGGCATGAACTCGACCGCGCGCACGATCGGGCCGGCGACGAGCTGCGGGAAGAACGCGACGAACAGCGCGAAGTCGACCGGGTCGTCGCTCGGCGCGAGGAGGCCGCGATAGACGTCGATGGTGTAGCTGAGGGTCTGGAAGGTGTAGAAGCTGATGCCGACCGGCAGCACGATCTCGAGCACCGGCATCGACGCCGGGAGGCCGAGCGTCTCCAGCAGCACCGCCGCGGACTCGACGAAGAAGCCGAGGTACTTGAAGACCGCGAGCAGCCCGAGGTTCACGATCAGGCTCGCGACCAGCCAGAACCTCCGGGAGATCGGCGCCGGGTCGCGGGCGAGCATGCGGCCCGCGGTCCAGTCGGTCGCCGTGGAGACCCAGATCAGCGAGAGGAACCGCCAGTCCCACGCGGCGTAGAACGCGTAGCTCGCCAGCAGCAGGAGGACCTTCCGGGCCCGGTGCGACGGGAGCGCCCAATGCAGCGCGAAGACGGCCAGGAAGAAGAGGACGAAGCGCGGCTCGGTGAAGATCATCGTTCGCCGACGACCCGCACGAACCGCTCGGCGAGGAGGCGCGTGAAGCGCGTCGCGCCGGACTCGGAGAGGTAGCGGTCGTTGTAGCGGCTCTCGAGCGCGTACAGCTCCGCGAAGAGGTGCGGCCGGTTGAAGCCGAGGAGCGGCGCCGGCAGCGGGATCGGCTCGGACGCGGCGTACACCTCCGGCGTCGGGCTCTCGCCCGGCATCACCACCAGCAGGAGCCGCGCGCCGGCCGCCTCGACGTCGCGCGCGAGCGACTCGAGGTGCGAGACGTCGAGGAGCTCTCGATCGATCGCGTTCCCGCGCTCGAGCTTCCGCGCCAGCTCCCGCGCCCCCGCCTCATCGATCTTGCGCCAGTCCCCCTTCATCCGGAGGCGGTCCGCCTTCGAGATCACCGGCTCGTACCCGCGCCCGTCGACGAGGCGCCGCCGCTGCGCCGCGTGCCGCCGCGTCTCCTCCGTGAAGCGCCGGACGAACACGTCTCGCGCCCGGCCGTATCCGGTCAGGTGGGCGAGCGTCGGGAGGAGATGGTGCCAGACCTGCTCGAGCTGGCGGACGAACGGCGCCTCGACGGCGAAGACGTGGCGACAGGCGGTCAGGAACTGACGCGGCGTGTGCCAGAAGACCGAGCGGTCGGAGAGGCGCCCGTTCCTGCCGATGCGATACGGCTGCGGCCGCTGGTACTCGAGCAGGACGTAACGCAGCCGCGCCGGCCGGAGCGCGAGCAGGCCGCGCACGATGCGGTCCGACTCGAGCTCGTGGGCGCCGCCGACCCCGAAGTTGTACGAGCGGACGTCGAGCCCGCGCGCGGCGCACTCCCGATCGAACTCCTCCGGGACGAACCCGCGCAGGACCCGGCTCGACCCGACCACCAGGAGCTCGACCTCGTCCTTCACGACGCCGAAGTCGTCCCGCTTGATCGCGAGCTGCTCCCGATCGGGCCACGGGACGAACCGACCGATCGCCGCCGCCGCCCCGAGGAACGAGGCGAGGAACACGACGAGCGTCAGCAGGACGTGGAAGAGCTTCACGGAACCGCCTCTCGGCGCCGACGGTGACCGGGGAGTGGATCGGGTTCACTGGGGGGCGCGGAGTATACTCGGGGCGTCGTCGGGACTCCACGATCGGAGGGACCCATGCTCCGAGCCCCCGCCCTCGCGCTGGCGATGCTCCTCGCGCCGGCCGGCTCCGCGTTCTCCGCCTCGGCTTACGACCTGGTCGAGGACCTCCCGTACTCGACCGCGCACCCGGACCTCGTCTTCGACTGGTACCGCCCCGCGGGCCCCGGACCGCATCCGGCCGCGGTGTTCGTGCACGGCGCCTTCCTCGCCGGCGGGGACAAGGCGGACGTCCGGACCGCGGAACCGAACGTCCTGTTGCTCGACATGCTCCTGGCGCACGGCGTGACGGTCTTCTCGATCAACGTCCGCCCGTTCCCGGAGTTCATCCACCCGGCCCAGCTCGAGGACGCCGGCGTCGCGATCCAGTTCCTGCGCCATCACGCGACGCGACACGCGATCGACCCGAACCGGCTCGCGGTCTGGGGACAGTCGGGAGGCGCGGTGATCTGCGGATGGCTGGCGTACGGCCCGGACCTCGCCGCGACGTCCGGGCCGCCGCCGTCCCTCCTCTCGACCCGCCCGGAGGCGTTCGTCAACTCGGTCGGCCTGAGCGACTGGCAACTCCTCCACCCCGGCCTCCCCGGCTGGATGTTCGGGAAGGCGACGCTCGGCGAGGTCGACGCGGGCCTCCTGAAGTCGGCGTCGTTCGCGCAGAACGTGCTCGACGTGACGCGGACCTCGACGCCGCCGGTCGCGTCGCTCTTCCCCGGCCCGATCGGGACGCCCCCGCTCCTCGACGTCCACGACACGCTGATGATGAAGGTGCTGCACGCGAACCTCGCGACCGGTTTCCCGGCGGTCGCGGCGCAGTCGCGCGAGCTGACGCGGGCCGAGCACCCGACCGAGGGGACGCGCCAGGAGCTGGTCACGGCGTGGCTGCTCGAGCTCTTCGGCCTCCCGTCCGACGTGATCGACCTGGGCCACGCCGTCCCCGGCGCGGGCGGGACGCCGTCGCTCGCCGCCGGCGGGAGCTTCACCGCGGGCGGGGCGTTCGCGCTCGAGATGCAGGCGGCGGGGACGACGCCGGCGACGCTCTTCGTCGTCGCCGGAGAGGAGCGGGTCAACCTCCCCCTCTTCGGCGGGACCCTCCTCCCCGATCCGATGATCGTCGTCGTCTTCCCGACCGACGCGAACGGCCACGTCACGCTGCCGGGGACCGTCCCCGCGATCGCGCCGCCCGGCCACGTCGAGTACCTGCAGTTCTGGCACCAGGACGCGGGCGCCGCCGGCGGCTGGGCCGCGTCGAACGGCCTGAGGATCGCGCTGCACTGACCCCGGCGCGACGGCCGCCGCGCGATCAGTCGAGGAGGGGCAACACGTCCTCCGGCGGCCTCCCGATCGCCGCGCGATCCCCGCGGACGACGATCGGCCGCTCGATCAGGATCGGGTGCGCGACCATCGCGTCGAGCAGCTCGTCGTCGGTCCGCTCCGGGTCGGCGAGGGCGAGCTCGCGGTACGGCACCTCCTTGCGGCGCATCAGCTCGCGCGGGCCGAGGTCGAGCCGCTTCAGGACCTGCTTCAGCCGCGCCTTCGTCGGCGGCGTCTCGAGGTAGAGGACGACCTTCGGGGACGCGCCCGCCTCCTCCAGGAGCGCCAGCGTCTGCCGCGACTTCGAGCACCGCGGGTTGTGCCAGATCTCGATGTCCTTCATGGGACCTCCGCAAGATGTCGTGTCTCCGCGCGGCGGGCTCGCCGCCGGCGGGTCGATCATTCGACCGGTTCGTGGTCCGGTCGGATCACCACAAAT
>JAUIEL010000006.1 GCA_030428825.1 bacterium | reverse complement strand
GAGCCGTTGGTCGTGGCGCGCGCCCACCCTCGCGCCCGCGAGGTCGTCGCGGTCGACCTGAGCCGGCGGTCGCTCGCCGTGCTGCGCCGCCGGGTCGGCCTCGCGCGCGCGACCGGCCCCCTCCTCCTGCGCGGCCGCCTGCCGCCGATCCGGACCGTCGCCGAGGACATCGCGTCGTTCTCCGACGGACCGTTCGACTACGTCGTCGCCACCGACGTCCTCCACCACCACGAGGACCCGATCGGCCTCCTCCGACGCGTCGCGGGGACGCTCGCGCCGGGGGGCGTGCTGCGGCTGGTGACGTATCCGCGGCAGAGTCGGCTCTGGCTGCGGGCGACCGGTCGCTGGCTCCGGGGGGGCGGGCTCTCGCCCGCGACGCCGTCGCTCGTGCGGGCGGCGCGCGAGCGGATCGGCGCGCTCGGGATCGACCACCCGGTCCGACTCTCGTTCGAGGAGAACCCGGAGTCGCGGGTCGCGGCCGGGGTGGCGGACGCGTACCTCCACCCGTGCGAGAACCCGCGGCCGCCCGCGGAGTGGGCGGCCGGTTGCGCGGCGGCCGGCCTCGAGCTCGTGGCCGAGGGGCAGCCGGAGTCGTCGAGGAGCGCGTTCCTCGACGAGCTGGCGCCGCCGCTGTCGGCGCTCTCGCGGTGGGAGAAGCTCCAGCTGCTCGACGACCTGCTCGAGCTCGCCGCCAACCCGGTCCTCTGGCTGGTGAAGCGGGACGCGGAGGGGACGCCCCCGCCGCCCGCGCGACCGACCCGCGCCTCTCCCGGCGCGGCGGGACGGCCGCCCGGACCGGGGCTCGTGCTCGGCGGGGGGACGAGCCCCGCGGAGGCGGCGGGGCGCCGCGCCGCCGAGGACCTGCCGCTCTGGCTCCCGTCCGACCTCCACGTCGAGATGGCGGACGGACTCCGGCGCGTCGCCGCGGTGGCGGAGCGGGCCGGAGTCGACGTCCGCGACGTCGTCGCCGCGCAGGCGCGCGAGGTCGGGCCGCGCGTGGCGTGGCGGGACCCGTCGCGGGAACTCCCGGGCCTGACGATCGGCGAGAAGGACCCCGACGTGCTCCTCGAGCTCCCGCGGCCGTTCGGAGAGGCGGAGCTCGGCGAGCTCGCGCGGCGACTCCCGGGACGTCTGGAGCGGGTGGGAGAGGAGGGGGAGGGGCGCGCCGAGGAGGCGACGCGCGCGGCGGAGCGGTGGCAGGTCGAGGTCGGCGCCGCGCGGCCGTGGATCGGGCCGCTGCGTTGGCGCTCGGGACCGTGACGCGGCCGGCCGCGGTCCCCGGCGACCTCGAAGGAGACGGACGACGCGGCGCCCGAACGGATCGGACGCCGCGTCGATTCCGGGGCCGAGGCCCGAGGTCGGCTCAGCCGTTCGCGAACCCGAAGTCGACGGTGAAGTCGTTCTCGCCCGCGACGCCGGTGGTGAACGGCGCGATCGAGAAGCCGCTCAGGAGCGTCGGCACGCCGTCGGAGTCGGCGAGGTCGCTCGAGCCGGCGTTCGGCGTCGCCGGGACGAACCCGGCGAGGGCCGACTGGTTCAGCGCGATCCGGAGCTCGTAGTCGGTGCACGGCGCGAGCCCCGAGAACCCGTACGAGCCGTCCGCCGCGCTGACCGTCGTGGCGACCGAGGCGCCGTTCTCGAACAGATCGATCGTGACCCCCGCCAGCGGCGCCTCGCCCGGGTCCCGCACGCCGTTGCCGTTCGCGTCGACGAACAGCGCGTTCCCGACCTCGATCGCCGCGGGGGCGCAGAGGACGGTCACGTCGCCGAGGCCGGCCGCCTTGCCGAAGGCGCCCGGGGAGGCGAGCGAGTAGACGCGATAGAAGTCGTTCGTGGCGCCGGTCGTGTCGTCGAAGCGACGGACCCCGCCCGAGCGGACCTCGTTCGCGGCGTCGGACGCGAACTGCGGCATCGCCGGGTCGTACACCGTCGAGGTCGTCTCGTTCGTCCCCGCCAGCCGGGCGACGCCGCCGAGCGCGGTCTCGAGGTGCGCGTAGCTGACCGGGACCTGCGTCCCGAAGCGGTCGTCGAAGTAGAACTCGCCGCCGCCCGGCCCCTCGTTGTTCCCGGCGCCCGCGGTGGTGACGCCGTTCAGGGAGCCGTTCTGCTCGAGGAAGCACGCGCCGGTCGGGTCGACGTACGCCTTCAGGAGGTCGCCGCCCGAGAACCCCTCGTGGAGGTTCGTGCCGGTCAGGCCGAGGTTCCCGGCGCCCGTCAGGTGCGACATCCGATCGATGAAGCCGAGCGCGATCGTGCCGTCCGGAGCGAACTCGAGGTCCGCGAGGATCGGCTCGGGGAACGTGATCGGCAGGCCGACCGGTCCCGCGACGCTGCACGCCGGCGGGAAGAACGGCACCCACGGGAACCAGTTCTTGAAGGTCGGGCAGCCGACGTTCGCCACACCCTTCGGGAAGTTCAGCGGCGCGGTGAGGCAGTCCTGGAACGTCCCGTTCACCAGGCGCCGGACGTGCATCGTCAGGTCGACCTGCGTGCCGCCCGGTCCCTCGCCCGTGGCGACCACGCCGACGTACAGCTCGCCCCGGTGCTCCTCGACCGCGAACGGGCGCGCCTCGCCGTTGGTGGGGACGAGGCCGGCGACGGCGTCGTGGGTCGCGACGAGCGACCTGGTGGCGACGTCGATCGCGAGGACCTCGCGGCTGTTCAGGTTGACGACGTACAGCGTCTTCTCGTCCCCGGAGAGGTCGAGTCCTCCGAGGCCGACCTTGCCGACGTTGGCGTACGCGTCCGGGTCGTAGCTGGCGACGTCGAAGTTCGCCGGGAGGTTCCGCGTCACGGTCCCGACGTTCTGTCCGGGGAGCGTGTTCACGTTCAGCCAGACCGACACGTTGCTCGCCGAGCTCGCGCCGGTGCGGGCGTCGGCGACCGCGTAGATCGCGTCGATCCCGCCGGGGCCGAAGCCGGAGTGCCGCTTCAGGAACGACGCCGCGAAGAGCGTGTCGGTCGAGCGCGAGTACGCGAGTCCCCAGGTCGAGCCGAGGTGCTGGTTCTGCGCGAGGTAGACGTTGCTGGACACGGTCGAGCCGGACGCCGCGTACGGGAACCGGACGAGCACGTCGAGCCCCGCCGCCGTGCCGCCGCCGAGCGGGTCGCCGCTGATGTAGCACGGCGTCGCCAGCCACGCGTTCGCCTGGTCGACGCAGAGCTCCGCGGGCTCGACGAGCGCCAGGTCGACGGCGCAGTCGGTCCCGAAGACGTACTGCGCCGGGGTCCCGGTTCCGTTGCCGCTCGCCGCCGGGGCGAGGTGGTCCGGGACGTCGGTGAACTCGACGCGGAGCCCGTTCGGATCGGCGACGTCCGCGATCTTCCACTTGCCGTTCGCGTCGGTCGTCGTGCCGGCGACGACGTTGTCGGTCGCGTCGTACAGCGTGACCAGGACGTCCCGGACGCCGAGGTCGGTGGGGCCCTGGACCCCGTCGCCGTTCAGGTCGTGCCAGACGCAGCCGCCGACCGGGAAGAGCCCGTCCGGGATCCCGTCCTGGTCGCAGTCGATCTCGCATTCGTCGGGGATGCCGTTCGTGTTGACGTCCTGGCTCGTCCCCATGTCGATGTCGCAGGAGTCGGCGACGAGGTTGCTGTTGCAGTCGACGAGCAGCGCCGGGTCGTACGTCAGGCTCACGACCTGCGACTTCCCCGTCACCGGCTGGTTCGGGCCGTTCGGATCGACGGTGAAGATCTGGAAGTGCCCGGTGAGGGCCTGGGTCCCGATCGCGAGGCACGGGATCGGGATCGGGCAGAGGAAGAAGCCGCCGCTCGGGATGGCGACGACCTCGACGAAGCTCGGCGGGCCGATGTCGATCGAGCCGATCTTCGGGTACGGCGTCGGGCCGAGCGTCGGGCTGGTGAGGAAGATGGCGACGTCGCCCGCGCGGCCGCTCAGGGTGAGGACCGGTTCGGCGCCGGGGCCGAAGGTCGTGACGTTGGTGGTCAGAGCGGTCGGGTTGGAGGCGGCGGCCGGGCCGGCCAGCGCCATCGCGATCAGTGCGGTCCGCAGGGGGTTCAAGGGGGGTGTTCTCCGGTTCGGGTTCTCTTCGGGGGGGAGGAGCGACCGCCGGGACGCCATCCGTCGTCCGCCGTCTCGACCGGCGTCGAGCGGGCTCTCCTCGTTCGACGCGGGAACCTAGGGTCTTCTCCTTGGTTGACGTAAGGAAATCGCTTGCGCGAAGTGAGAAGTAACTTGGGGCAAAGGAGTTGTGTCGCCTCGTCTCGGGGCGATCCGCCTCGAGACGGGGCGAGGCGGCCCTCCCCGAAGGGAAGGCCGCCTCGCCGAAGGGCCGGGGCCCGAGGTGGGATCAGCCGTTCACGAAGCCGAAGTCGACCGAGAAGTCGTTCTCCCCGGCGATGCCGGTGACGATCGGCGCGATCGAGAACCCGGCCTGGATCGCGGTCGAACCGTCGGAGTCGGCGAGGTCGCTCGAGCCGGCGTTCGCCGCCGTCGGCACGACCCCGGCGAGGGCCGCCTGGTTCAGCGCGATGCGGACCTCGTAGTCCGTGCACGGCTCGAGGCCGCTGAACGCGTACTCGCCGGCGCTCCCGGTCGAGGTCGACTGGACCTGCGCGCCGCCCTGCCAGAGCGTGACGGCGACGTTCGCGAGGCCGCCCTCGCCCGGGTCGCGGACGCCGTTGGCGTTCGCGTCGAGGAAGACGACGTCCCCGATCTCGATCGGACCCGGCTCGCACATCACCACCAGGTCGCCCAGGCCGGCCGCCTTGCCGAACGTCCCCGCCTGGTTGATGTTGTAGACCTTGTAGAGGTCGCTCGTCTTCCCGGTGGTGTCGTCGAACCAGCGGACGCCGCCGGTCCGGACCTCGTTCGCCGCGTCGACCGCGAACATCGGCATCGCCGGGTCGAACACGGTCGAGGCGGTCTCGTTCGTGCCGGGGAGGCGGGCGACGCCGCCGAGGCTGGTCTCCTGGTGCGCGATCTGGAACGGGATCTGCACGCCGAACCGCTCGTCGTAGTAGAACTCGCCGCCGCCCGGGCCCTGGCTGTTGTTCGCGCCCGCGGTCGTCACGCCGTTCAGCGAGCCGTTCTGCTCGAGGACGCACGTGCCGTCGGGGAGGATCATCGCCTTCAGGAGGTCGCCGCCGGCGAACCCCTCGTAGAGGTTCGTCCCGCTGAGACCGAGGTTGCCGGTGCCGGTGTTGTGCGACATCCGGTCGAGGAAGCCGAGGACGATCGACCCGTCGGCGCCGAACTCGAGATCGGCGAGGATCGGCTCGGGGAACGAGATCGGGATCCCGACCGGGCCGGCGACGGTGCAGCCCGCCGGGAAGAACGACACCCAGGGGTACCAGCCGGCGAACGCCGGGCAGCCGTTGTACGCGAACCCCTTCGGATAGTTCAGGGGGGCGACGAGGCAGTCCTGGAACTGGCCGTTCACGAGGCGGCGGATGCGCATCTCCAGGTCGGTGAAGAAGCCGCTCGGACCCTCGGCGGTGTTGACCACGCCGACGTACAGCTCGCCGCGGTGCCACTCGACGGCGAACGGACGCGCCTCGCCGTTGGTGGCGGTGACGCCGGCCACGGCGGACCAGGCGTTCGTCAGCGTCTTCGTGGCGACGTCGATCTCGAGGACCTCGCGGCTGTTCAGGTTGACGACGTAGAGCGACTTGTCGTCGTCGGAGACGTCGATGCCGCCGAGGCCGACCTTGCCGACCTTCGCGTACGCGTCGACCTCGTACGAGGCCTGGTCGAAGTTCATCGGGAGGTCGGGCCGCGACACCGTCCCGACGTTCTGGCCCGGGAGCGAGTTCACGTTCAGCCAGACCGACACGTTCGCCGCCGGGTTCGCCGCCGTCCGCGCGTCCTTCACCTCGTAGATCGCGTCGATGCCGCCCGGGCCGAAGCCGGAGTGGCGCTTCAGGAAGCTCGCGCCGTACAGCACGTCCGTCGAGCGGGCGTACGCCAGCCCCCAGAGCGCGCCGACGTGCTGGGCGTCCGCGAGGTAGACGTTCGCCGTGGTGTCGAGGCCGGTCGCCTGATAGTTGAACCGGACCAGCGCCGCGAGCGGACCGGCGGTCCCGCCGGCGTTCGGATCGCCGTTGACGTAGCACGGCGACGCGAGCTCGGCCTTCGTCGCGTCGAGGCAGAGCTCGGACGGCTCGATCAGCCCGAGGTCGATCGCGCAGTCGGGACCGAAGACGTACTGCACCTCGGTTCCGGCGCCGTTCGCGGCCGGCGGCTCGGAGAGCCACCCCGGGACGTCGGTGAACTCGACGCGGAGGCCGGCCGGGTTCGCCACGTTCTGGACCTTCCAGCGGCCGTCCGGGCCGGTCATCGTGCCGGCGACCACCTGGTCGGCGGCGTCGAGGAGGGTGACGATCACGTCGGGCACGCCCGGCTCTCCGGCGTCCGCGACTCCGTTCCCGTCGACGTCGTGCCAGACGAGCCCGCCGACCGGGAAGAGCCCGTCGGGGATCCCGTCCTGGTCGCAGTCGATCTCGCACTCGTCCGGGATGCCGTTCGTGTTCACGTCGAAGCTGAAGCCGGACTGGATGTCGCAGACGTCCGCCGACGCGTTGTTGTTGCAGTCCTGCAGGAGGCTCTGGTCGTACGTCACGCTGACGACGCCGGTCTTCCCGGTCACCGGCTGGCCGACCCCGAGCAGGTCGACCGAGAACGCCTGCGTGTGCATCGTCAGCGGGATGGCGCCGACCGCGAAGCACGGGTTGTCCGGGATGCAGATCATGACCCCGTTCGCGGGGACCGGGATCAGCTCGATGTAGGTGGGGGCGCCGATGTCGAGCGACCCGACCTTCGGGTACGGGATCGGGCCGAGGTTCGGGCTCGCGAGGAAGACGATCAGTTCGCCGGGTCGCCCGTTGATGATGAACTGGACCTCCTCGCCGGGGCCGACGAGGGGCTTGTTGACGGTCATCGTGAGCGAACTCGCCGCGGCCGACGAGGCGGCGGCGAGCGCGAGGGTGACGGGAATCAGACTCTTGAGCACGGAGGCCTCCCACTGGGGTTCCAGAACTTGGATTGCCGACGTCCGCATCGGGGCGGAGGGCCGGCGCTCGCGGGGCAGGTCGCGAGTTCGGCGCGGACATTCTCCCGACTACGCGTGAAGAGTCCCAGAAGACCTTGGACGTTTCGCCCGAAACGTCGGTTCCCCCGCCGGATCGGGGCAGACCGTCACGGGAGGAACTTGCGCGGGTTCGCCAGCTTGTCCGGAAGGTAGCGGGTCATCACCGCGTCGAGGCCGTACTTCGCGAACGCCTGCTGCTCCGCGCGGCGGCCCAGCTTCAGGAGGAGTTCCATCGCGGCCTTCCACTCCGGGTGGCCGGTGAAGAACGGGTCGTTCTTCAGCGCGTCCTTCGCCCGCTTCACGTCGACCGGCTTCAGCGGGTGCGTCGGCAGGTCGTAGTCGACGATGTCCTGCGGGGTGACGCCGAGGAAGTGGGTCTGCGGGACGCAGAAGAAGCGGTTGACGTGCGCCGCGTTCCCCGAGCCGACCTTCAGCGTGCGGTAGATGTTGGCGATGCCGTACGGGTCGCAGTCGACGAAGGCGTAGACCGGGATCCGCGCCTGGTCGGCGAGGATCCGGACGAAGCGGCGGGTGGCGCGGGTCGGGACGCCGCCCATCGACACGAGGATGCAGTTCCGCTCGCGCCAGAAGCCGTGCGCGGCGAGCCGCTGGAACATGCCGCCGGTCTCGATCGCGAGCACGAACTCCGCGTCGGTCCGCATCGAAAGGTGCTCGACGGAGGACGGGATCGAGTACGCGCCGGAGCCGAACCGCGTGCAGTCGATCTCGATCTCCTCGCCGGTGATCGGGTCGCGGTCGAGGACGGTCAGCGCCCCGGCGACGGCGCCGCCGTGTTCGTCGGGGTAGAACCGGAGCTGCTCGCGCGTGACGCCGTGGAGGCTGAACATCGCCTCGATGTCGTCCATGACGGCGTCCGACTCGGTCTGCTCGTCGAACTTCGCCTCGCCCCAGTTCTTGGTGACGTAGTACGCGTCCCGCTTCGTCGCGAAGTCGTCGGTCTCGATCATCTCCTTCGAGAGCGCCATCATCTTCAGCGTCTGCGCGAACGTCTTCACGGTGTTGACGGTGAGCGTCCGCGTCGACCGCTGCCGTCCGATCCGGAAGTAGCCGACCTTCCGGTCGTACTCGACGTTCGAGAGGGAGCGGAGGGGCGTCTTCAGCTCGGGCTTCGCCTTCCGCCTCGCGCGGCCGTGCACCTCGCTCGCGACGTCGTGGATGCACTTCAGCGTCTCGCGGTCCTTCCGCTCGGAGAGGTCCCGGTCCGTCGCCCCCTTCGCCGCCTTCCCCTTCCTCCCCGCGGCGGCCTTCTTCTTCGCGGCCTTCTTCGACGCGGCGCCCTTCTTCGCGGGCGTCGACCTCTTCGCCGCCTTCCTCGCGGACGCCTTCCTCGCGGACGCCTTCTTCGTCGACGGCTTCGCGCGCGGCGCCTTCTTCTTCGCGGCCTTCCGGGTCGGCTTCTTCCTGGCGGCCATCGTCACATCTTCCGGGACTTCTCGAGGACGTCGCGCAGATTCGAGACCGCCTTCTCGCGGTCCTTCTCGCTCAAGGCGAGGATGTCCCGCAGCGCGTCGCCGATGTGCGGGATGAACGAGTCGATGTACGAGCGCTTCTTCGCCTCCACCGCCTGCCGCTTCTTGCGGGAGATGTGGTGCGACATCTCGCGGCCGCACTCCTGCAGCGCGAGCTTGATCTCCTTGATGATCTCCGGGTAGTGCGCGATCGCCTCCTTCGACTCGGAGGTGAACGGCACCCAGGCGGACGCGACGTGGATGAACACGATCATCGGTCCGAGCGGCAGCGCGCCGCGCGGCTGGGTGAGCTGGTACTTCCGCCAGTCCGTCCCGACCGCGGCCTTGAAGACCGCGCAGGCCGACTGCTGGTACAGCAGGGGGACGCGGTTGGCGAACCGCATGAGGCGGACCGGGTCCTCGGCGCCCATCGACTCCCCGCCGTACGCGACGCCGACCTCGATCTGGAACGGGTTCCCGCGATAGACGGTCGGCGCGCGGGTCTTCGCCGCGTAGAAGTCCGCCTCGACCTCCTTCTGCAGGCCGTCGAGGATCAGCTCCTCCCCGATCGGCGACAGGCAGTCGGTCGGCGGCGCCATCACCTTGACCTTCGAGAGCGCCCGGTGGAGGCGCTCGAGCTCGGCCGCCTTCACGGACCGGAGCTTCGCCTTCGGGTCGACCTCGGCCAGGCGGCAGATCTCGTCGGCGACCCGCTTCGAGACCCGCGAGAACTCGGCCTGGAGGAACGACGAGACGCGCTGGGCCGCCGACGCCTTCATCATCTCGAGAAGCATGCCGAGCTCGACGCCGTACGGGTGCGGCGCGATCTCCTTCGCCTCGATCGGGAGCTCGGTCGTCGCGCGCTCGTAGACGATCTTCTGCTCCTCGGTCGCGGCGTCGGGCGGGTCGTACACCAGCCGCAGGTGGGGGTTCGCGACCGCGCACTGCAGGAGGAAGTCGTCGACCGACTGGCGCCCGCGCTGGTACCGCCCCTCGAGCGTGATCTCGAGCTGGGTCCCGTGGGCGACGTCGAACTCCTCGTGCTGCTTGTGGTGGAGGACCTCCGGCCGGTTCCTCTTCGTGTCGATCCGGAGCTCGAAGTAGTCGGGCGGCTTGCGGCGCGACGTGCGGGTCCAGACCCGGATCGGCTTCCCCGTCGTGAGCTGACCGTACATCCCCGCGGCGGAGATCCCGATCCCCTGCTGGCCGCGCGACTGACGCAGCCGGTGGAACTTCGAGCCGTACAGCAGCCGGCCGAAGACGTGGGGGACCTGCCGGGCGACGATGCCCGGACCGTTGTCGCGGACCGTGACCGTGAAGCGGTCGTCCGTCCCCTTCACGGCCTTCAGCGTCACCTCGACGTCCGGGGCGATCCCGGCCTCCTCGCAGGCGTCGAGGGCGTTGTCGACCGCCTCCTTCACCGCGGTCAGGAGCGCCTTCTTCGGGTTGTCGAAGCCGAGCAGGTGCCGGTTCTTGGTGAAGAACTCGGAGACCGAGATCTCCCGCTGGCGCTCGGCCATCTGCTGGGCCGACTCGCCGCGCCGCGCCGTCGTTCGCCGTTTCGAGGCCATGCGGCGAATCTAGGGAGGCGGCGGGGAGGAGAGAAACGGAAACGGGACCGGACGATCCGCGGAATGCGTGTCGGGCGCGGGGCCCGTTCGCTGCGCCGGGGTCCGGAGAGGCCGCCCGACCCGACCGTGATCGCAAGGAGGAACCATGAAGCTCCGCCCGTCCTGCTCCCTCGCCCTCGCCGCCGCCCTGGTCCCGCTCGGCCACGCCGCCGACACGGGGACCTCGTGTCGACTCCCGCTCGTCCCGATCGCCGAGGCGGCGGGGTGGGACGGCTACGCCTCGGCCCTCGACGCGAGCGGCGACGAGCTGCTCGTCGGCGCCCGCGGGCTCCGGGCCGCGTACGTCTTCGAGAACGTCGGCGGGAGCTGGGTCGAACGGGCGCGCATCGACGACCCGGCCGGCGCGGTCGCCGGGACGTTCGCGTCGGCGGTGCAGCTCGACGGCGATCGCCTCGCGCTCTCCTCGTCCGCGTTCCTCGCCGCCGGCCCGGTCCACGTCTACGAGCGGCAGGGGGCGAGCTGGACCCTCCGACAGAGCCTGCTCGAGGCGGGGCTCTCCTCCCTCGACCGGTTCGGCGCGTCGCTCGCCCTCGACGGCGACCACCTCCTCGTCGCCGCGGACGGGTTCGACGGAGACGCCGGGGCGGTCTTCGCCTACCGGCGCGATTCGAAGTCGGCGGAGTTCGAGCTCGTCCAGGTGATCGAGGTCGACGACGGCGGGGCGTTCGGCTCCGACGTCGCGATCGAGGGAGACGTGGCGGTGATCGGCGCGCGCGAGGACGACGAGGCCGCGGTCGACGGCGGCGCGATCCACGTCCTCGAGTGGATCGAGAAGGAGTGGAAGGTCGTCGAGAAGCTCCGGCCGGACGACCTCGGGCTGGTCCCGGCCGCCGGCGACCGGCTCGGAGCGCGGGTGGCGATCGCCGATCCGTTCGTCTTCGCCGGGGCGCACCTCGACGACGTCGGCGTCGCGACGGACGCGGGGTCGGTGGCGGTCGCCGTCCGGGGCGCGGACGGGAAGCTCTCCGGCCACGCCGTGCTGAACGCACCGCTGATGCAGGGCGGGGACCGGTTCGGCGAGGCGCTCGACGCGCGCCGGTCCGGGGACGAGGTGCGCGTGATCGTCGGCGCGCCGAGCGGCGACCTCCTCCCGCTCGACAACAGCGCCGCGCACGTCTTCCGCGCCGGCGTGGCCGGCGGAGAGTGGGAGTTCGTCGCGCGCCTGCGCGAGAACTGCTCGTTCCCCGACTATTCGACGTTCGGCGAGGCGGTGGTCCTCACCCCCGACCTGCATCCGCTCGTCGGCGCGCCGGGGCGGCCGCCGTATCCCGATCCGGGGCGGCTGATCCCGTTCTCCACGGAGACTCCGGGCGGGTTCCTCTGCCTCTGCCCGTGCGACAACGCCGCCCACTCCGCGACGTACGGCGAGGGGAAGCCGGGGACGCACGGGGTGCCGTCGCTCACGTCCGTCGGCCCGCCCGTCCTCGGCCAGAAGTCCGGGCTCCGGCTGGCGAACGCGCTCCCCGGCGCGTCGCCGCTCCTGTTCACCGGGCTCGGCGCGGCGAAGATCCCGTTCGACGGGGGGACGCTCCTGGTGAAGAACCCGCTCGTGACCGTTCTCCCGGCGGTTCCGCTCTCCGGCGAGATCGAGGTCCCGATCGCGGCGCCGGACGACGCGGCGCTCTGCGGCGTGACGCTGCGCCACCAGGCGATGTTCCTCGACCCCGCGGCGAGCGGATTCGTCGGGACGGCCCAGACCGCGGGGCTCGCCCGGACCTTCGGGTCGTGACGAAGGGGCCCGGGCCGCCTCAGCCCGCGATCGGAGAGTCGGGGAGCGTCCGGGCGAGCTCGCCGAACCGGACGAGGCCGGCGCGCTCCCGGTCGCCGAACGGATAGCGCATCACCTCGAGGAGGTACCGCTCGGCGAGGCCGGTCGAGAGGCCGAGCTCGCGGGCGCCGCGGCGGGCGTCGTCGGCGCGCCGCGGGCGTCCGTCCTCCCACGCCCGGTCGAGGCGACGCCGCAGGCGTTCGAGGTCGGCGCCGGGCGACGTGAGCCAGCCGGCCCAGAGGAACGGGAGGCCGGTCGCCTCGGTCCAGGCCGCGCCGAGGTCGAGGACGCGCGCGCCGGGCCGCTCCTCCTCGAGCAGCCGGAGGGCGGCGTCGCCGATCACGAGCGTCGCGTCCGCGCCGGTGCGCGCCGGGTCGGGCGCGACGTCGGTCCGGACGAACGTCACGTCGCGCCGCTCGAGGAAGTGGTGGTAGACCACGCGGGTCAGGGTCGCCGCGGTGAGGCTGGCGCCGTCGAGGGCGACCGTCGCCGCGCGACGCGGGTCGCCCGGCCCGACCAGGAGCACGGAGAGGACCGGGCCCTCGCTGCCGATGCAGACGTTCTCGATCAGGGGGGCCGCGCCGGGACGGAGCGCCTCGATCGACGAGACGAGCGCGGCGTCGAGCGCGCCGTCCGCGAGCCGGTCCGCGAGCCGCGCCGGGACCTCCTCGCGATAGCGGACGCCGGCGTCGTCGGCGAGTCCGGCGACGAGCGGGCGCGCGTTCAGGTACGGCACCGATCCGATCCGGAGCGGCGTCACCGGCCGTCCTCCGGGAGGAGTCCCATCCGATCGAGCGCGGCGAGGAACGTCTCGGCGAGCCGGGCGTGACCGCGCGGGTTCGGGTGCGGGTCGGCCGGGCTGTTCCGGAGCGAGAGGTCGGAGTCGAAGGTGTCGAACGACATGTTCGCGTACGGGACCGCGCGCCGCCGCAGCTCGGCCTCGATCGGCTCGAACGCGTACAGGTCGGCGACGCCGAGCCGGACCCCACGCGCGGACGCCTCGGCGTACGCCTTCGCGTACGCCTCTCCCGCGGCGCGGATGCCGGCCTCCATCGCCGCGAAGCTCTCGCGCATCGTCCGCTCGTCGCCCGGCTTCAGGGCGAAGACGGTGGCGTAGGAGAGGAGGGCGCGGAGGTGGGGGAGCGTGGCGGCGAACAGTCGGCGGCCGGCGGCGCCGACGCCCCGCTCGTCCGGGCGCGGGCGGCGGGTGAGGGCCATCAGCCGTCCCGCGACCCAGCCCTTCTCGGCGACGCGGCTGTCGAACTCCCCGCGCACGTGGGTCACGATCTCGTCCGGGATGAGCTGGACGTCGTTCCAGTTGAACGCGAAGACGACGGCGTCCGGCGCGAGCGCGAGCGCCTTGTCGTGGAAGGCGTAGTACTGGTGGTGCGCCTCGTAGCCGGGGACGCCGAGGTTCAGGACCTCGAGGCGCGGGCCGTCCGGGTGCGCGGCGTTGTAGCGGGCCTCGGCGACGTCGGTGAACCGCTCGTCCGCCTCGACCCCCCAGCCGAACGTCACGGAGTCCCCGAGCACGACGAGCCGCCAGACTCCGTCCGGCTTCTCGGCCGTCGTCTCGCGGCCGCGGAACCCGAGCGCGTTCGCGCGGTACGTGGCGCCCGCCTCGACCGTCCGGGACGGGACGAGCTCCTGGATGTGGAAGCTCCCCGTCGACCGCGCGGCCCACGGGCGGAGCCCCTCGACGTCGAACGCGCGCTTGTGCTCGAAGTGGGAGATCCCGAACGGGTCGGCGAGGCCGACGCCGACGTCGACGAGCTTCAGCGTGACGATCGCGCTCGCGAAGAGCAGCGCGAGGCGGACGGCGAGGCGACGCGCCCGCGAGGGACCGGCCTGCGGGGGCGGCCGGTCGTTCACGCCACGATCTCTTCGACCTTCACCACGTTGTAGAGCGTGTCGCGTTCGACCGGCTCGAACCCGGCGTCGACGATCAGCCGGATCAGGTCGGCGCGGGCCAGCTCCTGCGGGGTCTGCGCGCCCGCGTCGTGGTAGATCCGCTCCTGGGTCACCGTCCCGTCGATGTCGTCGGCGCCGTAGTTCAGCGCGAGCTGGGCGGTCGGGATCCCGAGCATGATCCAGTACGCCTTCACGTGCGGCACGTTGTCGAGGAACAGCCGCGACACGGCGATCGTCCGGAGGTCGTCGTGGGCGGTCGGCGCCGGGAGGTCGGACATCTCCGAGTTGTCCGGGTGGAACGACAGCGGGATGAACGTCTGGAAGCCGCCGGTCTCGTCCTGGAGGGCGCGGAGCCGCTCGAGGTGGTCGACGCGCTCCTCGATCGTCTCGATATGGCCGTACAGCATCGTGCAGTTCGAGCGGAGGCCGACGCGGTGCGCCGTGCGCGCGATCTCGAGCCACCGCTCCGCGCCGATCTTGAGCGGGAAGATCTCCCGGTGCACCCGGTCCGCGAAGATCTCGGCCCCGCCGCCGGGGAGCGAGTCGAGCCCGGCCTCCTTCAGCTCGAGCAGGACCTCGTCGAGCGGCTTCCCCGCGACCCGCTGGATCTCGTCGATCTCGACCATCGTGAACGCCTTCACGTGGATCGAGGGGCGCGCCTCCTTCACCGCCCGGAGGAGGTCGAGGTAGTAGCCGTACTCCAGCTTCGGCCACACGCCGGCGACCATGTGGACCTCGGTCACCGGCTCGTGGAGCTTCTTCCGGATCTCGTCCGCGGCCTCCTCGGGCGACATGCAGTACGCGCCCTCCTGGCCGGGGAGCCGCTGGAACGCGCAGAACTTGCAGAGCTTGTTGCAGAGGTTCGTGTAGTTGACGTGCTGATTGACGTTGAAGTACGCGCGCGCGCCGTGGAGGCGCCGCCGCACGACGTCGGCCATCGCGCCGACGAGCGCGAGGTCCTCGTGCTCGAACAGGCGGACCGCGTCGTCGAACGCGAGGCGCTCCCCGGCGTCGACCCTCGACCAGACGTCGGCGAGGCCGGCCTCTTCGGCGCGGCGGGAGAGCAGCTCGGGGTTCACGTCCTGACCTCCTCCAGCACGTCGGCGGTCGCCGGGCCGCGCTCGTCGATGATGTCGTAGAAGAAGTTCCGGCGGCGCGGCACGAAGCCCGCGTCGCGGATCTGGCGCTCGATCTCCTCGAGCCGGATCAGCTCGAACGTCCCGGCGGCCGACACGACGTTCTCCTCCATCATCCCGCCCCCGAAGTCGTTCACTCCGAACCGGAGCGACGTCTGCGCCGCCTTGGCGCCCTGGGTGACGTAGCTCGCCTGGAGGTTCGGCACGTTCCGCAGCAGGATGCGCGACAGCGCGACGACCCGGAAGTAGACCGCGGGGGTCGTCTTCCTCGCCTCGAGCGTGACGCCGTGCTGGTTCTGGTAGTTCCAGGCGGCGAAGGCGGTGAAGCCGCCGGTCTCCGCCTGCAGGTCGCGCAGCCGGAGGAGGTGCTCGACCCGCTCGGCCGGGGTCTCGACGTGGCCGAACATCATCGTCGCCGTCGTCTTCAGCCCCTGCTCGTGGGCGGCGCGCATCACGCCGAGCCACTCGTCGCTCGACGTCTTCTTCGGCGCGATGACGTCCCGGACCCGGTCGACGAGGATCTCGGCGCCGCCGCCGGGGATCGAGTCGAGCCCGGCCGCCTTCAGCCGCGCGATCACGTCCGCCACGTCGCACCTGTCGAGGAGCGAGAGGTGGTGGATCTCCGGCGGGGAGAGCGCGTGCAGGTGGAGGTCGGGGTACCGGGCCTTCAGGTCGGCGAGGAGGTCGCAGTACCAGTCGGTCCGGAGGTGCGGGTGGTGCCCGCCCTGCATCAGCACGAGCACGCCGCCGACCGCGCGGAGCTCGTCGATCTTGCGGTGGATCTCCTCGCGCGGGAGCACGTACGACTCGCCGTCGTTCGGCCGGCGGTAGAACGCGCAGAACGAGCAGTCGGTGATGCAGACGTTCGTCGGGTTGACGTTCCGGTCGACGATGTACGTCACCATCCGCTCGGGATGGAGTTCGCGGCGGACGGCGTCGGCGAGCAGGGAGAGCGTCGGGAGGTCCGCCTCCTCGTGGAGGAGGAGGCCCTCTTCGGCGTCCAGCGGTTCGCCGGCGAGGACCTTCTCGCCGATCGCGTCGATGCGTGGGTGGGTCATGCGGCCTCCGCCCCCGGCGGGAGCGCGTGAACCCAGCATGATAGGGGGAGGGGGGACGAGGTCCAAGCCGCGGCCGGGAAACACCTGCGGCGAACCGTCGCAGCGCGCCCCGGGGCGTCCCGGGGCGCGGGAGGGGCGGCGTCTACTTCCGCGGCTTCCGCTTCGGGGGCTTCGCGGCGTTCTTCTCGAGGAACGCGATCCCGCGCTTCATGTGGCCGTAGACGTCCCCCTGCCAGCCGTGTCCGCCCTCGTACTCGACGAGCTCGACGATCCCCTTCTTCCGCCCGAGCGCCTCCTCCGCCTCGCGCGCCATCCGGATCGGGATGAAGTCGTCCGGCGAGTGGAGCAGGAAGTACGGGTGCTTCTTCGCCCGCGAGAGGGACGGGAGCTGGTCGGGCTTGAACACGGACATCGCGACGAACGTCCCGGTGATCGGCGAGTCCTTCGCCAGCGACATCGCGTACCCGGCCGGACCGCTCGAGGACCAGGTGAGCGTGAAGACGTACCGCGGGTCGATCCTCGCGCGCCGCTCGACGTCCTCGACGATCGCGAAGACGAGGTCCTCGGTCGCGAACTCCATCCCCTTCCACTCGTGCTCGCGCGTCGGCCAGACGTGCGTCTCCGACTGCTCCGAGGACCAGACCGGCGCCACGACCTGGACGGCGAGCCAGTCGTCGTCGAGCGCGTGCTTCGCGATCCGCTTGCAGAAGGCGTGGAAGTCGATCGATCCCGACCCCCCGGGGAGGATCAGGAGGAGCCGGTAGCCGTCCTTCGGCGGCTTCCGCTCGGGGTCGTGCCCGATCAGGGCGTACCGTCGGTTCGCGTCGTCGTCGAGGCGCACGTCGACCGCCGGGACGTCCGCCACGTCGTCCGCGCCCGGCAGGTCGGGGGCGGCGAGGCAGGGGGCGGCGGCGAGGAGCAGGAGGGCGGCGATCGGGGAGGACGTCATCGGTTCACCTCGTTCTCGGGGACGGTGTCGAACAGCAGGAGGTCGCCGCGGACGGAGCCCGTGAGCAGGGCGTCCCCGTCGGGCGACCAGGCGATCGAATCGACGCGCGACGCGTGGCCGCGGAGGGTGAGCGCGTCGTCGCCGTGGACGGCGTCGCGGACGCGGACCGTCCGGTCCCAGCTCCCGGTGGCGAGCCGGGTGCCGTCGGGCGACCAGGCGAGGCAGCGGACGCCGTTGCGGTGACCGGAGAGCCTCAGCCGGACCTCGCCGCCGGCGGCGTCGGCGATCACGACCGTCCCGTCCCCGTTCGCGGCGGCGACCTCGCGGCCGTTCGGCGAGACGCGAACCGCCCAGATCGTCCCTCCGCCGAGCTCGGTCTCCCAGGCCGTGGCGCCGGTCGGCGCGTCGACGCGGACGAGGCGACCGGAGGCGTCGCCGATCAGCACCGCGTCGCCGGAGGGGAGGACGTCCATCGCGACCGCGGGCCGGTCGACGGTCCGGACCGCGGTCACCGCGCCCGAGTCGAGGTCCCGCCGGCGGACGGTCCGGTCCGCGCGGAGCGTCCAGAGCGCGCCGCCGCGGTCGAACCGGGCGACGTGGACCCACCGAGCGACGTCGTCGTACGTCGCGATCGGCGCCCCGCCGGGGGTCTCGAAGACGCGCACGCGGCCGCTCTCGTCGGCGGTGACGACGACGCCCCGCCCGCGGTCCGCGGCGACCGCGGAGACCGGTCCCCGGTGGCCGCCGAGCACGAGCGGCACGCCGGCCACGTCGCGGCGGTCGTACAGCGCGGCGGTCCCGTCCTCGCGGGCGGCGACGAACCTCCGCCCGTCGTCGACGAACTCCACGCCCCAGACCTGGCCCGGCGGGCTCGCGAACACGTGGGCGCGGTCGGGCGCGGTCCGGTCCCAGAGCCGAACGGTGCCGTCGAGGCTCGCGGAGGCGAAGCCGAGGCCGCCGGCGAGGAAGGCGACGCCGAAGACCCGGTCCTCGTGTCCCCGCCAGGTCCGGACCGTCTCGAGGTCGCGCGTCCGGTGCAGCTTCACCGTGTCGTCCGCCCCCGCGCTGAGGAGGTAGAGCCCGTCGTCGCTGAACGCGAGGGCGTGGATCCACTCGCCGTGGCCGCCGACGGCGCCGCGCTCCTCCCCGGTCGCCAGGTCGAGGAGGTGGGTCCGCCCGCGCCGACCGACCGCGAGGAGCGACGCGCCCGCGTGGACGGCGAGGGCGGTCGTCGCGCCCGCGTCGTCGGCCGCGAGGCGGCGCCGGGTCGCGCCGGTCTCGACGTCGAGCAGCAGGACCGCGCCGTCCGCCGCCCCGACGGCGAGCAGGTCGCCGTCGGCGGCGAGGGTCTCGACCCCCGCGTCGCCGGCCGGCCGCGCCGCCCAGCGGGGCGCGCCGCTCGCGGCGTCGAGTGCGCGGACCGCGCCGTCCGCGGTCGCGGCCGCGACGAGCCGGTCGTCCGCGACGAACGCGACGCCGACGACGTCGGCCTCCCCGGCGGAGGTCGACCACGACGCCGCCGGGGGCGCGAGTCCGTCGACCGCGACCCGCCCGTCGCGTCCGGCGGAGACGAGCGCGGTCCCGTCGGAGGACCACGCGAGACCGAGCACCGAGTCGGCGTGGCGGGAGAACGCGGCGCGGCGGGCGCCGGACGCGACGTCGACCACGACGACGTCTCCGTGCTCGTCCCCCCACGCCAGGGCGCCCCCGTCGGGCCGCGTCGCGACGGCGGTCGCCCGCTCCGCGTCGGTCCGGAACGTCCGGCTCGACCGGTCCGCGAGCCACGCCAGGTGCCGCCACTCCCAGCCGCGGAGCGCCTCCGGGCTCTCGGCGAGGAGCGCCTTCACGTGCGCGACGTTCCCGTCCTCGAGCGCGACCTGGGCGGCGAGGAGGCGGTCGTAGTAGCCGCGCCGTCGCAGCTCGACCCCGCGCGCCTCCGCCGCCGCCTGGGCCCGCCGCGCGTCGACCTCGGCGAGGCGCGCCCGCTCCGCCTCTCCCTCCGCCCGGCGCCACTGGACGAACGACGCGAGGAACCCGGCGGCCAGCACGAGGACGAACCCGGCGGCGACCGCGACCTCCGCCCGGTGGCGCGCCAGGAGCTTCCGGACGACGTACCAGGCGCTGTCCCGCTTCGCCTCGATCGGCGCCCCCTCCAGGCGGCGGCGGACGTCGCGCGCCAGCTCTCCCGCGCTCTGGTACCGCCGCTCCCGGTCCTTCGCGAGGCAGCGGAGCGTGATGGTGCAGACGTCGTCGTCGAGCTCCGGCGCGTACCGCCGCGGCGACGTCGGCTCGGCGCGGGCGATCCGGTCGAGCACCTCCTCGAGCGGGCCGCCGACCTCGATCGGCAGGCGACCGGTCAGCAGGTGGTGGAGGACGACCCCGAGGGAGTAGACGTCGGTCCGGAGGTCGACCGTCGCGCTCCCCGCCGCCTGCTCGGGGCTGGCGAACGGGAGGGAGCCGACGAACTGCCCGGTCTCCGTCACCTCGGCGTCGACCTCGAGGGCCGTCTTGGCGAGCCCGAAGTCGAGCACGCGCGGCGCCCCGTCGTCGGTGACCCGGACGTTCGACGGCTTCAGGTCCCGGTGGATGACGCCGTGCAGGTGCGCGGCGTGGACGGCGTCGCAGATCCGAGCGAACAGCTCCAGCCGTCCGCGGAGCGACGGCCGCCGTTCCGCGACCCAGCGATCGAGCGGGAGGCCGGCGACGTGGTCCATCACCAGGTACGTTCCGCCCGCCGCCTCTCCCGTGTCGTGCACCGTCACGATCCCCGGGTGGTCGAGCCGGGCGAGGAGCTGCACCTCCCGCTCGAACCGAGCCCGCTCGCGCGGTCCGGCGAGCGGGCCGCCGTGGAGGACCTTGAGGGCCACCACCCGGCGGGTCCGCTCCTGGAGGGCGCGGTAGACGACCCCCTGCCCGCCCCGATGGATCTCGCCGAGGATCCGGTACCCCGGGACCTCCGGCGTCGCGGGGGCGCCGGACGGGGCGCCCTCGGCTTCGAGCGTCGACTCGGCCTCGACCCAGGCGTCCGCCTCGCGGCGCGCGGCGGCGAGGAGGTCGTCCTCGGCGAGCGGGTCGTCGTCGGGTCGGTGGCGGCTCATGGGGACCGAAGCGTAGAGGGGCGGGATCGCTTACGGTCGATTCCGAAGATCGGCGGGTTTTCCCGTCACACTCCCTCCCGGCGGCGCCCCTGATCGGGCAAACCGTCGAAGGGAGACGCGCGGGGCCGCGGTGGCCCCTCGCGGCCGCTCCGTGCGTCGATCCCAGCGGCTCGACCCCGGGCGCCGTCGTCGGTCCGGTCGGAGGAGATCACGTCCGTGGAATCGAGTGCGACGGCGGGGCCGCGCGAGACCCCGCCCGAGACGGAGGGGTCGGAGCGGACGGGGGAGCGGCGGACGCGGAGCGGTCGGACGACCGCCGCCGCGGCGGGGCTCGTCTCGCTGGTGGTCGTCCTGGCGTACGGGGCGTTCCTCGACGCCGACGCCACGCGGCCGGGGCGGGACTGGGCCGACATCCACCAGGTCGACGCCCTCCACGTCGCGGAGGCGCAGGCGGCCGGCGCGCCGACCGCGCTCTGGTCGTTCCACCTGCAGGGGGGGACGCCGCTCTACTCCGTCCCGACGAAGCCCCTCTCGTACCCGCCGTTCCTCCTCGCGGTCCGCGCGCTCGGCCCGTTCCTCGGGATGAACGTGCTGCTGCTCCTCCACGCGATCCTCGGCGGGGCGACGATGGTGATCCTCCTCCGGCGGCTCGGCGTCGGCGGGACGGGGCGGGTCGTCGGCGGTCTCCTCTTCACCGGAGCGACGTACCCCGGGTCGCTCTTCATGGCCCAGCCGTTCTGGGGGTACGCCCTCGCCTGGTGGCCGCTGGCTCTCGTCTGCGCGGTCGACCTGCTCGAGCGGAGGCGCGTCCGCCGGAGCGCGGTCGGTCTCGGCGTGGTGCTCGCCCTGCAACTCCACGCGGGCGGCGTCTTCCCGCTCTACTGGCTCGGCTGCTTCCTCGTCCCGTTCGCCCTCCCGTACCTCCTCGCGCGGGGAGGGGCGTCGCTCGGCGAGGCGGTGCGGGGGGCGGCGGTCGCGGGGGGCGTCTTCCTCGGGCTCGCCGCCGTGAAGCTCCTCCCGGCGCTCGCGTGGCTCCGTACGACCGGCCGCGCGGGCGGGCTGACGCGCGAGGAGATCTTCTCGAACTACGAGGACATGGCTCCGTTCGACCAGGGGCACCCGGCGTGGACGGTGCTGTACGTCATGACCCGGGTCGGGGGGAAGGTCGGGATCGGCTCCCTCGGGGTCGGGATCGTCCTCGGGGCGCTCGCCGCCGCGCGGAGGGGGACCACGGGGCGCGCGAGCCGGGGGGCGCTGCTGGCGTTGGCCGCGATGACGGCGGTGGCGCTCGGCGTCGCGCACGACGTCCTGGTCGACTGGCTCCCGCTGTACGACCGGATGCGGATGCCGTACCGGTTCTTCTACCCGGCCGGGGTCGCCGCGATCCTGCTCGCCGCGGCCGGGGTCGACCTCGTCGTCGGCGCGGCGGGGCGCGGGCGACCGGCGCTCGGTCGGGTGCTCGTCGGCGGCGTGGTGCTCCTCGTCCTCTTCGACACCTCCCGTCTCCCGGGGGTCCGGTTCGAGGGGCGCGAGGTGGCGTCGGCGGCGGAGCGGACCGCGATGGCGGCGCCGTCGTTCGACGCGATCGACGACGGCGGCGGGACGCGTTTCCACCTCCCGCGCGCCAACGACCAGGCGCTGTGGGTCGCCCGCGGCCTCGACTCGACGACCGGCCTGCTCGGCGGGGACGGGAGCGAGAACGCGCGGTACGCGGAGTGGCTGCCGTTCAAGACGCGGAACGCGGCGAAGCTGGAGCGGACGCACGGCCGCGTCCTCGACCTCCTCGCCACGCGTCACGTCGGCGCGTACGGGCGGTTCGCGGGCGTCGGGACGCGGCCGCTGCGGCGGACGATCGAACCCGGCGTCGACGCGCTGATCGCGTGCCTCGAGGACGGTCGGCTCCGCTCGGTCCCCCTCGGGGGGGACGGTGTCGACGACGCGTACGGGATCGTCGTCCGGGGGCGGGAGCCGTGCGTCGCGGGCGCCGTCGCGTCCGCGTTCGACACCCTCGGCCCCGGCCCGGTCTCGGGTGGGCGGCAGGGGGCGCGGGACGTCTACGTCGCGGCGGCGACCTCCGCGTCGAACCCGGCGTTCGCGACCCGCGTGGTCCCGCTGCCGGGGGACGAGCGGGCGTTCGACGTGGCGGTCGGGTCGGACGGTCGGACCTGGGCGGCGGGGCGGAGGGAGACGGGAGGGGGCGGCGGCGACCCGCTCCTCGTGGTCGGGGACCGGCCGTGGGCCGCGTCCCCGCCGCCGTTCGTGAGCGACGGCGATCCGGAGGAGGGGACGCGCCACCTCCGGCGGGGGAGCGAGCTGTCGATCGTCGTCGAGCCGTCCCGCATCGCCGTCGAGCGGACCGCGCGGTCGCCGAAGGGCGCGGTCCGTCGCTGCTTCGTCACGCTCGAGCCGGTGGGCGGGTCGCCCGCGCCGGTCGTCCGGGGCGTCGGGCCGGTCGGGCCGCCGATCCACCGGTTGGTCGGCCCGGACGCGGTCGACGGGGGGGAGCGTCGCACGTGGGGCCGGCTGGCGATCGCCGACCTCTGGCCGGGCGTCGACGCGGCGCTCCGGTCGACGATGGAGGGGGTCGAGATCGAGCTCGCCCCGAGGGACGGCGCGGACCTCGGGGCGGTCCGGTTCCGGGTCCGCGGGGGGGCGGTCCGGGCGGCGCCGGAGGGGGCGATCGTGGAGACGCCGCTCGGCGCGCTCCGGCTGGAGGCGCTCGACCCGGCGGGGGCGACGAGGCTCGGCGCGGGACCGCCCTCGTCCGGCGCCGCGACGGAGCTGCGCGTCGAGGGGGAGCTCCGCGGTCCGCTGCGGTTTCGCCTCGTCGCGCCGGCGGACGCGTTCGGAGGGCTCCGGGACGATCAGTGGAAGGCGATCGCGATCGACGCGGAGGGCGCGGTCTACCTCGCCGGGAGCAGCGCCTCGTACGCGCCGCGCCCGCCGCTCGCGCCGGGGACGGTCGGGAAGATGCCCCCGCTCGACTTCGACGCGGTGGTGGCGAAGCTCGATCGAGACGGACGACTCCTCTGGACGGCCGTGGTCGGCGGGGCGGCCGGGGACTTCGCGCAGGGGATCGCCGTCGACGCCCGCGGACGTCCGGTCGTCATCGGCTCGACGCGGTCGGACGACTCGACCCTCCCCCGGCGCGGCGGGCCGGCCGCGGCGTATCGGGGCGTCGAGGACGTGCTGCTGTTCCGGCTGACCGCGGACGGTCGGGCGATCGACTTCCTCGGTCCGCTCGGCGGCGCGGACGGCGACTACGGACAGGGGGTGGCGATCGCGGCCGACGGGACGATCGTCGTCTGCGGCGACACGAAGTCGGACGAGCGGTCGTTCCCCGTGCGCGGCGGCCTCGATCCGACGTTCAACGGCGGCGCGGACGCGTTCGTCGGCCGGCTCTCGGCGGACGGCGGCACGGTCCTGGCGCTCGGGTACGTCGGGGGCGCGGGGATCGACGTCTCGTACTCGCTCGCCCTCGACGCGGAGGGGGACGTCTGGATCGCGGGGGTGACGGCGTCCGACGAGCGGACGTTTCCGTGCGTCGACTCGTGGGCCGGGACGTTCGCCGGGGGCGGCTGGGACGGGTTCCTGTGCGAGGTGGCGGCGGACGTCGGGTCGATCCGCCGCTCGGGCTACGTCGGCGGGAAGGGGGTCGACAACCTCCGCGACGTCGCCGTCGACGCGGACGGGCGGGTGTGGGCGGCGGGGAGGACGACCTCGGCCGGCCCGCGGACGCTCGACGACGCCTCGTCGCGCTCCGACCCGGCGTACGAGGCGTACCGGGCCCGGTTCGACGGGAACCCGCAGCTCGACCCGTTCGTCCGCCCGACCTGGTACGAGCGACGGCGCGCGCGGCCGCGGGCGGCGCTCGTGCGCGACCCGGTCGTGGTCGTCGGGACGAGCGCGGCGAGGGAGCGCGCGGTGCGGGCCCTCCTCTCCCGGCCCGGACACGACGTCCGCCGGACGGTGCTGATCGAGCGGGACGAGGACGACCCGGCGGCGGCGGCGCTCGATCGCCGCGCCCGCGCGGTGCTCCCCGCCGCGAGGATGCTCGAACGTCTCCGCGAGGGACGTCCGGGTCCCGGACCCGGAGCGCCGATCGAGGCGATCCCGCCGGAGCGTCTCCGGTTCGGGCCCGCGTCGCTCTCGATCGACCTGCGGGGGCTCGTCGCCGGCGGGGCGCATCTCCTGCTGGCCGACCTCCTGACCCTGCACCCGGGTTGGCGCGCGTTCGTCGACGAGGTCGAGGTCCCGCTCCGGCGGGCGGACGGACTGGTCACCGCGGTCCGGCTCCGCGCGGGGGCGCGCACGGTGCGGTTCACCTTCCGGCCGCCCCTGCTCGGGCTCGGGGCGATCGTGACCGCGCTCACCCTCCTCGCGTTGATCGGCGGGGCGGCGCGGACCGTCCTTCGGGGAAGGGGCGCGACGTGATCGAGTCCCTCTCCTGCGTCGTCCCCGCGTACAACGAGGCCCGGAACATCGAGGGCGTCGTCCGGGACCTGCTGCGCGCCGCGCGTCGGGTCGCGCCGCGGGCGCACGAGGTGATCGTCGTCGACGACGGGAGCGTCGACGGCACCGGCGACGTGATCGATGCGCTCGCCCGGGCCGAGCCGTCGGTCCGCGCGCTCCATCACCCGGAGAACCGGGGGGTGGCGGCGGCGACGCGGGACGGGCTGGTCGCGGCCCGCCACGACTGGATCCTGTACGTCGACGGGGACGGCCAGTTCGACGCGGCCGACCTCGACCGCCTCGCGCCGCTCGCCGCGGCCGCGGACGTCGTGGCCGGCGTCCGGGCGGAGCGCGCCGACCCGGCCCACCGCCGGCTGAACGCGGCGCTCTACAACCGTCTCCTGCGGCTCCTGTTCCGGCTCCCGGTCCGCGACGTCAACTGCGCGTTCAAGCTGCTCCGGCGCGAGCGGCTGCCGACGCTCGACTGCCGCTCCGACTCCGCGTTCTTCCTCGCCGAGCTGCTGATCCGCGCCGACCGGGCGGGCCTCCGCTTCGCCGAGGCGCCGGTGACGCACCGGCCGCGCCGGTTCGAGACGCCGTCGGGGGCGCGCCCGAGCGTCGTCGTCCCCGCGCTCGTCGACGCGGTCTGCTGCCGGTTCCGGTGGGGGGCGTGGCGATGAGGATCGCGCTGGTCCACGCCGAACGTCACGCGGGGTGCACCCTGAAGGACGTCGCGGGCGGCTTCGGCACCGTCTTCTCGGTCGGGAGCTCTCCGGCGGCGCGGATCCTCGAGGCGGCGAAGCGCCACGTCGCCGCCCTGCCGAACGTCACCCTCGCGACCCTCCACGCGCTGCTGGCGCGGGAGGGGGCGGACGTCGACGTCCTGCACGTCCGCGCCGCCGACGACCTCCCGCCGGCCGACCTCTTCCTCGTCGCGTCGTCGATCACCGACTGCCGGCTCGAGCGCGAGGTGATGGCGGCGGCGAGGACGCGTCACGGCGCCGCGGGCGGGGTCTTCGGGACGGTCGCGGCGACGGTGCCCGAGTTCTACGCCGACGTCGCCGACTTCGTGGTGCGTCAGGAGATCGAACCGCTGGCGCCGGCGCTCGCGCGCGGCGACCTCCCGAGCGGCGTGGTCGACGGAGGGTTCGTCCCGGACCTCGACGCGCTCCCGTACCCCAACTGGGACGCGTTCGACGTCGAGCGGTACCGGTACCGCGTCGTCACCCGCCGCGGGGTGACGCTGCCGGTCCTCGGCAGCCGCGGCTGCGCCTACCGCTGCGACTACTGCCCGTACCTCGTGAACGCGCGGTACCGGACGCGGAGCGTCGACTCCCTGGTCGGGGAGATCGAGTGGCTCCACGAGCGGTACGGCGCGCGCGGCATCTCGTTCCGCGATCCGCTCCGGCTGTTCGACGCCGACGAGGCGGCCGCGTTCGGCGACGCGCTCCGGAGCCGGGGGCTCGACGTGCGGTACTCGATGGAGTGCCGCGCCGACCGCCTGGACGAGCCGCTCCTCGACCTCCTCCACCGCTCGGGGCTCCGCTCGCTCGAGATCGGCGTCGAGGCGGCCGACCCCACGACCGTCGCGGCGCACGACCGTCGCCCGCCGGCGCTGGAGCAGGTCGAGCGCGTCGTCCGACACTGCCACCGGATCGGCGTCCGGGTGATCGCGAACTACCTCTTCGGCCTCCCGAACGACGACGCGGCGGGGATGGAGGCGACGGCCCGGTACGCGCGCCGGCTGAACACGTTCGCGGTCCAGTTCACCGTCGCGACGCCGTACCCCGGGACCGCCCTCCACCGCGAGGTCGAGGACCGGATCCTCGAACCCGACTGGGAGCGCTTCGACGGCTGGACGAACGTCTTCCGCCACCCGACGATGACCCCGGACGAGATCCACCGCGCGCGCGAGCGGGCGTACGTGAAGTATCACTTCCGGTGGCGGTACGCGTGGCGGTTCGTGCGGCAGACGCTGCTGGCGAGGGAGTAGGGGGGGAGCAACGAGAGCAAGGGAGAGCAAGGGAGAGCAGGGGAGAGGGCGCTCACGCGGAAGTGCCGGCGTCGACGTCGGATCTTCGCGTCGGCGCCATTCCATGGGTCCTCACCGGACTCCCCCTTTCCCAATCCGGAATCGGGTGAGGAAGTCCGGAGCGGGCGAGGCGGGGGGGCGGGCGGAGGAGGCTTCTCCGAGAGCGATTCCGCAGCGCGACTCATCCCTTCGCGGAGACCACGCCCGACGCATCGCGCGAGGACGTGAGCGGGTCGGAGACACCTCCTCCGCCCGCCCCGCCGCCGTGGCGAACGCGAAGACGTTCCCGAACGCGTTGCAAGCCGCGCAGCGCTACCCTCCGAGCCAGCGTCCGAGCTTCTTCAGCGCGCGGTTCCGGACCAGCCACGTCGCGCCGACGCTCCGGTCGAGCGCCTTCGCCGCGGTCTCGACGCCGCGCCCCTCGAGGTCGATGAGGGTGATCGCGACGCGGTGCGGTTCGGGGAGGCGGGCGACGAGGCGGCGCATCGTCTCGGCCGCCTCGGCGCGGGCGGCGCCGGCGGACGGCGACGTCGTGGTCCGACCGAGGACGTCGAGGAAGAGGGTCTCGAACGACGTGTCGTCGGCCGCGCGGGGAGAGACGCCGCCGCCGCGCTTCTCGGCGTCGAGCATCCGGAGCGCGTCCTGAAGGTTGTGCTCGGCGATCCGCGCGAGCCAGGCGGAGAACGCGTCGTCGTCGCCGGTGAATCGCTCGGCGTCGAGGAACGCGTCGGTGAACGTCTGCTGCAGGACGTCGTCCGCGGAGAGGACGGCGCGGTGCCGCTCGGGGATGCGGGCGGCGATCCGCCGGCGCAGCGCGGGCGTCCGGGATCGGAGCCGCGCCTCGAGGGCGGCGCGGTCCTTCGTCACCCGTCGTGATCCGGTCCGTAGATCGGCCGGATGTCGACCGGGATCCCCTCCAGCCGCCGGAGGTCCGCGGCGAGCTCCTCGCCCATCTCCGCGTACCGCTCGAAGAAGCGGGCCGTCCCCGCGTGGTCGCCGTTCGCCTGCAGGACGCAGATGTCGTGGACCAGGTTCGACGTCTCGCGCTCGAACGCTTCGAAGTCGACGCGGTACCTCCCCGACGGTTCGCGCACCACCGCGCCGCGGTCGAGCATGTAGTTGAACTGGATCATGTTCGCCTTGCCGTGCGCCTCCTCCACGCCGAAGCGGATCGACCGGAAGAGGCCCGCGAGCCAGGTCGGGGCGAGGAACCGGCGGCGCTCGGCGTCGAGCATCCCCTTCTCCATCACGAAGAGCTGGGTCCAGACGCCCATGATGTCCGCCTTCGCCTCCTCGAGCGGCGAGTAGAGCTCCTTCAGCTCGAGCCGGACCTCGGTGTCGCGGCCGTCCTTCACGATCTTGCCGGGGCCGAGGCCGTGCGACAGCTCGTGGAAGAGCGTCTGGTTCGAGAACGCGGCCGCGTCGATGAAGTCGACCTGCTCGGGGACGACCAGCTCGCGCGCGATCGGCGCCAGGATGCCGTCGTACTTCGCCTGGATCACGTTCCGCAGGAGGACCTTCTTCGACCCCTTCGCCTCCCGGACGCGCTCGTCGTTCGGGAGGTTGAACGCGATCGTCTGCACGCCCGAGCGGGTGTCCCCGGAGGTGAGGACGACGTCGACCACCCGGATCGGCGACTCGGTGCCGCGGTTCGGGTTCTTCATCGCGTCGGGGATCGGGAGGGCGCGCTCCATCGCCGGGAGCTCCTCCTTGTACCGGGCGAGCGCGGCGGACGCCTCCGGGTCGGCGATCGTCACGAACGCCTCGAACGCCGCCTTGTAGCCGAACAGCCGGTCCTCGTACGTCTCGTACGGCCCGATGGTGATCTCGACCGTCGAGTCGAGGTCCATCCAGTCCATGTCGCTCCGGTAGTAGTCGTCGGACAGGAACGCCGCGGCGCGCGAGCGGCAGAACCGGGCGAGGCTCTCGTTCGCGGTCGCGTCGGCCGCCGCGCGGAGGTGCTCCGCCGCCGGCTCGAGGTGCTCGCGGAAGAACTCGGAGTACGGGACCGCGCGCAGCCCGCCGTCGTCGTCCCGGACGATCATCGTGAACAGCCCCTCGAACGCCTCCTTCCGCTCGGGGTGGGCGGCGACCCACGCCGCGAACTCCTCCTTCGTCAGGTCGGGCGGGTAGTAGCCGGCGGTGTCCGGACGCGACGCGTCGCAGTCCGCGAGGAAGCACTCCTCGTCGAGCCGGTCCCACGTGCCGCGGTGGATGTCGAACAGCTCCTTCTCGGTCCCCTCGAGCGTCCGCTCGAGCTCCGGGTTCGAGACCCACGCCTGGCGGAGGAAGATCGGGTGCATGAGCTTCGCCGCCTCGACGAGGTGAGCGAGGGCGGCGGCCTCGGACGCGTCGAGGTGCGACGTGTCGGCGCTGATCTCGACCGGGACGAACTTCTCGAGTCGGGTCCGGAGCTCGGCCTCGTGCTCGGCGGCCTCGAAGACGGCGCACGACGCGAACGGGAGGGCGAGGAACGGGACGAGCGCGGCGGATCGCATGGGCGGCCTCTCGGGAGCGGACGGCGGATCGACGGACGGGACGGCGCATCCTAACCGTCCCCGACGCCTTGCCTCCCCTCCGGCGCGGCGATTGAATGGTCGGTTCCCCCCGACCCGGCAGCCGACATGGCGAAGCCGACCGACACGATGGACAAGATCGTCTCCCTCTGCAAGCGCCGC